>JAYSUY010000172.1:0-6030 GCA_043718855.1 Saprospiraceae bacterium
CCGCGTCATCCGCGTTCCATCTTCCCACAACCACCTTTTTTTTAGAACTGACTCATGCAAAAACCCTCCATCCCGGAAGGCACCCGCGACTTTGGCCCAGAGCAGGTGCGCCGCCGCACCTATATTTTTGATACCGTCCGCTCGGTGATGGTCAAGTTCGGTTTTCAACCGCTGGAAACACCAGCGATGGAGAACCTGAGCACCCTCACCGGTAAGTACGGCGACGAGGGCGACAAACTGCTGTTCAAAATCCTGAACAACGGCGACTTTCTCGCAGGTGCCGACGAGGCAGTTTTGGCTGAAAAAAACTCCGCTCGACTCACCAGCAGCATCGCCAAGCGCGGCCTGCGCTACGACCTCACGGTACCCTTCGCCCGCTATGTGGTGATGAACCGAGGCACACTGACATTCCCGTTCAAACGCTACCAGATACAGCCCGTGTGGCGGGCCGACCGGCCCCAGCGGGGCCGATACCGCGAATTTTTTCAGTGCGACGCGGATGTCATCGGCTCCGACAGCCTACAATTCGAGGCTGAGTTGGTGCAAATTTACGACGAGGCGTTTGCCAAGTTGGGCGTTCCGGTGGTCATCAAAATCAACACCCGTAAGGTGCTGTACGGCATCGCGGAGGCGGCTGGCATCGCCGACCGCTTCATGGATATGACGGTGGCGGTGGACAAGTTGGACAAGGTCGGTATCGAAGGCGTAAGGAAGGAACTGACTGAACGCGGCATACCCGAATCGGCCATTTCGGTGATTGAAAGTGCGCTTTCGGCTGCTGATTATGAATCACTTAGGCCAATTTTTGTGCAAAGCGAAACGGGTCTGCGCGGGCTGGACGAACTGGACAGAGTGTACAGTTTTTTGAAAAAAACGACGCTGCACAACACGCTGCGCTTCGACCCGACACTGGCTCGCGGCCTGAGTTACTACACGGGCTGCATTTTTGAAGTAGCCGCTCAGGGCATCCAGATGGGCAGCATCGGTGGCGGCGGGCGGTATGCCGACCTGACTGGTGTGTTCGGGGTGCCGGGCCTTTCGGGCGTGGGCATTTCGTTCGGGGCCGACCGCATCTACGACGTGATGAACGAACTCAATCTCTTCCCCGAATCGCTGTCGGAGAGTGTGCAGGTGCTGCTTGCGGCGTTTGATGAAGCCACCCACGAGTATGCCTTCGGGTGTGCAGCGCGGCTGCGGGCTGCGGGCATTTCGGTAGAATTGTATCCGGAGCCAGGCAAATTGAAAAAACAGTTTGAGTACGCTGCCAAGCGCAATGTGCCGTTCGTGGCCATTATCGGCGAGACCGAGATGCAGTCGGAGACGCTGATGCTCAAGGACCAAAAAACGGGCGAGCAACGGGTTGTGACGGTGGAGGAAGCGGCGAAGGCGGTGATGAGTCATGGGTTATGAGTTGTCCCGCTCATAACCTATAACTTATACCTCATAACTCCCCTCCGCCATTTTCCAAAACCACAGCGTGTAGAACAAGTAAAACGCCACCCCGATAGCCGTTTCGATGGTGTATTCAACCAAAAACGACACGAACACCACAGTCAGAAACGCACCGAGCAGGTAACTTCGGCGGTTGCGGCGCGGCACCAGCGGTGCCACGAACGCGGCGAGGCTTAGCAGCAGACCCAGTATGCCTGTGCCGGCCAAAATGTACAGGTACTGGTTGTGTGGCAACTTCGGTTCCAGGGTGTAGTGTGGGTAGCCATCATTGACCACGCGCTGCACTTCCATAGGCAAATCGCCCGCGCCAACGCCCAGCCAAGTGGCTTTTTTCCATACTTCTACACCCACCGATAGTGACACAAATCGCTCTGAGTCAGAGTATTGGGAGCCAGCATTTTTTTGGTATTGTTCCCAGTCATAGCGCATATAGCCGATGCGCTGTTGCAGGCTGGGTATGGTTTTTAAAGCCACAACGGGCAGCAAAGCAAAGCCCGCCAGCGCAACCAAAGCCACGCCCCAGCGCCGGGTGCGTACCACTGCCCACACGATGCTGAAAAACAGCACGGCGTACATGGCTACGATGCCGCTGCGCACGGTGAGGACGTGCAGGAAGGCGAACAAAAACAGCACTGCTGCACCCAAAGCCCAGCGTTCGGAGGGTTTTCGCCAAAAAAAACGCTGCGTCCAGAGCCAGCCGCCCGAAAAAATAGCCGTCACCAAAATCAGGTTGAAGCGGATGTGGTTGCGTGGCACTGGCACCGGGCGGCCATGCTGTAGGTCATCAATGATGTGATCGTAGTTGAACAAAAAATGGATGCCCACCCCAATGCACAGCAGCACCATGACCCACACCAACAGGTACAGCACCAATTTATACTGCCGCTCTGTGAGTGCGGGCAGGTTGGCAAAAGCGAAAGGCAGCACAAAAAACGGAATCCGAACGCGCACCCGATCGGCCCAAAACACCTCGTTGACCGACCAAAAATAACTGAGCGCGGGTACCAGCAACAGCAGCGACAGGGCCACCAATGCGGGCTGCTGGAAAAAACGCTGGAAGGCAAGTCGCAGCCCGCCCCACCACCAATTTCTACTTCCGGGCGACTCGGCCCGCCACGTCTCTATGGCTTGCCACAGCCCGGCAAACACCAGTCCCCACATACTGATGGAAAGCAAAAAAGGCGACACCACTTGGGTCAGTATCAGCAAGCAAGCCGACCCAAAAGCCAAATTTGTGGGGCCGAAACGACGACTTGGTACGTCGTTTTTTATGGTTAAATAATTGTCTGTCAAAGCAGTAGGATAGGTAAGTGTTTTCAGAAATCAGCCAAAGATAGGATTCTTAGTTCTTGGTTGTCGGTTCGTGGTTGCTGGTACACGGGCAACCGACAACCGGCAACCAAGAACCAAGAATCAACAACTAAGCACCCAGAACTAAGAACCCAGAACTTCCCTACTTTTGTAGCGTTCTAATACGATGTCCGCTAACATGCGCCTTTTTACATTCCCCTCTTTGTCGCTCTGCCTCCTGCTTTTTGTAAGCAGTTGCCGCCACGATGCCCCCCAAAACACCACAGATGGCCCTGTGCTGTTTCGAGAAAAAACGCCACAAGGCACACCCGTTTCTGAGCCAGTGTCGCTGCTCAGTACGGGTATGGGTAATTTTGAGGGCCTCGTGGCCGACTACGAAAGCAAAGACCGGGGCATCTGGCAAAAGCCCGAAATGGTCATCTCGCTACTCGGCGATTTGGAGGGAAAAACGGTGGTCGACATCGGGGCCGGAACTGGCTACTTTACTTTTCGTCTCGTACCGCGAGCCAAAAAAGTGATCGGCATCGACATCGACCGTCGATTCATTCAGTTCCTCGACAGCGTAAAAGTGCGCTTGCCCGCCGCCTACCGCGACCGCTTCGAGACGCGCCTGGCACAACTCGACGACCCGATGCTGCGCCCTGCCGAGGCCGATGCGGTGATGATCGTGAACACCTACGGGTACATGGAAAACCGGGTTCAGTACCTCAAAACCCTCATCCGAGGCATCAAGCCGGGGGGGCAACTGCTCATCATCGATTTCAAAAAAAATAACCTGCCCGTAGGCCCACCTGACGAATTCAAAGTGGCGCTCGGCCAAGTGGAAAAAGAACTCATCACGGCGGGTTTCAATATCAGCAAAGTAGACAAGGATGCGCTGGATTACCAGTACATCGTGATCGCTCAAAAACCACGTTAAGTTTGAAGTTCGAGAGTTTGAAGTTGGCGCTGCTCGAAAATTTGCATCACCTACGGCTTATGGTTTTAATAGCCAACAACTTCAAACCTTATGGCTCAAATCTTTGAGCAGCGCCAACTTCAAACTCTCGATCTTCAAACTTCAAACCCCCAAACTTCAAACTTCAAACTCCCTCAGTATGCGCGGTTCTCTGAAAATATTTACCTGGTTCGGTATTCCGGTTTTTGTGCACTGGAGCTTCGGGCTAATTTTTATCTACATTCTCTGGCACGCCTACTCCAACGGCCTCAGCCCTATCGATACGATCTGGATGAGCGGGTTGTTTATGGCAATTTTTGGCTGCGTACTGCTGCACGAGTACGGCCATGCACTGGCCGCTCGTCGCTACGGTGTGCGTACCCGAGATATTGTGCTGATGCCCATCGGGGGTATGGCTCGCTTGGAACGGATGCCCGAAAAACCTTTGCAAGAATTTGTGGTGGCCATCGCCGGGCCTATGGTCAACGTGGTCATTTTTCTCCTCATGGTAATCGGTATCACCGTGTTGGCTCAACCCGAACAATTGGCCGCAATCCGATCAGCCGTGCTGGCTGAAACAACTGGAGTGCCGTTTGACGAGTCGGGTGTTGAAGTCTCGAAACTGTTGCAATACAGCATCAATTTTGCCATTTCCAATCTCATTTTGGTCGTTTTTAACATGATACCAGCCTTCCCGATGGACGGTGGCCGGGTGTTGCGGGCTTTGCTTTCCATGCGGGTTGGTCGGGCCAAAGCCACGCGAATTGCGTCTTGGATCGGGCAGGGCTTTGCCGTGCTGTTCGCTGCATGGGGCATTTACAGTGGCAACATTATGCTGTCGGTATTGGGGTTGTTTGTCATTTACGCGGCTCGCTCCGAGAACGACATGGTGCAAACCGAATCCGTGCTGGGTCGCTTCAAAGTCAGCGATTTGATGCGCCCCGAATTTACTCGCTTGCAAAGCAACGACTGGATGATGAACGCCATTGAAACTCTGCAACATGGTTTGGAGCGGCATTTTTTGGTGTTCGACTTGTACGGCCAACTCGTGGGGCTGTTGGAAGAATCCGACATCCTCGCGGCCCAGCGTAAGCCTGATGTGACCGCTGCGGTGTCGAAGTATATGCAGAAAACAGAGGCTGTCATGCTTGATGAGTCGCTGCTGCGCGTCCATCACCTCATCCGCCAGCGTGGCTATGGCCTCGTCGCTGTCATGGATGCCGACCAGCAGTTGGTGGGTGTGATTGATGAGGCTGGGCTGAGTTATTTTCTGAAAAGCAGAGGGTAAGGGTCGTCATTTTTACCCGCCATAGCCTCTGGAAAAGGCGGGGGGCGGATAACTAAATCCCCAAATCCTCGCATCACTCAAAAATAGTTACACCATGAAGCAAATCATCTCCACGCTGGCTTGGGTGTTTGCACTCGCCAGCACGAGCATTGCGCTCCAAGCACAGACGGTGTTGCCCGCTCCGCGTCCTGCCGGGGTCACCATCTCCGGCCCCACCCTCATCTGCAAAGGCAGCGAGACCATCCTCAAAGCCGAGGGCGAGTACGAGAGTTTTCAGTGGAACAATGGCAGTACAGATCGTTTCCTGAAAGTCAGGGAAGAAGGCATCTACGAAGTGACTGCCAAAACCAAGGGCGGCTGCACTTATACCAGCTCGGTGAGTGTGCAGGTGAAGCCCTGCATTTGAACATGGAAAAACCCACTTACTACGACTTGGTGTACGCTGTCGTGCGACAGGTGCCGCGTGGGCGGGTGACCAACTACGGGGCCATCGCTGATTTTTTGGCCTTAGGCTCGTCGCGTATGGCGGGTTGGGCACTCAACAACTGTTTGTTTGGAGACCAAGTTCCTGCCCACCGTGTTGTGAACCGCAAGGGCGAACTGAGCGGTAGGCATCACTTCACCACGCCTACGCTGATGCAGGAAATGCTGGAAGCCGAAGGCGTACGGGTGGAAAACGACCGAGTCGTGGAATTCGAGCGGTTGTTTTGGAGTCCGGCGGAAGCCTTGGGAGAAGACTGGGAGGCATATCCAGATTGAGTACTCTGGAACTCCGTTCCGGGCTTGTCTCATCTCGGAACGGAGTTCGAAGGTACAAAACAAAACCCCCACTTTTTCGTAAAAAAGCGAGGGTTTGCGTTTGGGTAGGGAAGCGAGTCAGGTTTAATACTGAGCTTCCAAAGCCGTTTTTGTGCTGTAGGCCAAGATGTTCTGAATGGCTGCTGTGGATGGGTTGAATTGAACTTTGGGAAGTTGAGTTTTTGCCCTCAGCAGGGAATTGAACATCGAGTGGATTTGGGGGTCTTCTTCCAGCAATTGAGCC
>JAYSUY010000173.1:0-2208 GCA_043718855.1 Saprospiraceae bacterium
CTCCGCCAAAGGCGGAAGGGGAGGCGAGATGTGTTCCGAGACCCAATCCGAGACTTGGTGTATGCCGTGTCTCCCCTTCCGCCTTTGGCGGAGGAGGGGCCGGGGGTGGGGTCGTCCCAAACAAATTATACCCCAGCAAACACGCCTGCACGAACTGCACGACCGACTCGCGGGGGTCGTTGAATTTGCGGTAGCGGCGTTTTTCTTCTGCCAAATATCGGTGGAGCCGCTTGCGCTTGGCCAGCAGTTGAATGAGCAATTCTTGGCTCATGCGGTACTCCACTCCAGCGCGGTCGCGGGTGGCGGTGGAGAGCAGGCTGACGAGTTCGGCGGCACTGGTTTCGATCTCGAAATTTTGGAGCGACACGAACACGAATTCGTCACCGATGACCTCTACTCGCTTGATCCACTGATACTTGCCTCCACCGCAGAGTTCGAGTACGAGGGTTTCGAGAAAGCCGGTGTAGGGGTGTATGGAGCGGAAGACGATCTCGCCGACCTCGCGGCAGCGGGCGACGATGGCACGGTTGTCGGGCATCTCGGCGGCGCGTTTGCCGGTATCGAGCAGGTAGTCGTTGGGCAGTTGGTCGTATAGGCGGCAGAGGGCGTTGCTGAGTTCCTCCGCAGTGGCGCGGAGGTTGTATTCGCCTGTCTGCGAGGGACATAGTCGGGTTTCTTGGTATTCGCGTAGGCGGTTGGCGTACAGCACGACGTGGTTGAGAAGTCGGCGTTTTTCATCGTCCACGGCATCCAGCGCAATGCGGGCGGGGGTTTCGTACTGCACAAAACTGAGTAGCAGGTATTCGTAGAGTTGGGCGGATTGAGGGTCAACCTGAGTGCGTACGCGCTCGCAGTGGCTGTGGGCGCGGGCGTAGTTTTCGACGCTGAGGGCATCTTGCGCCAGCAGGAGTTCGCGGCGAAAGTCAGATTTTTGCTGGTACGACAGTGCGCCGAAGTTGTCTGCTGTGTCGCCGGAGGTGACGGGCAGGTTGAGGGTTTCGGGAATGGTAATGTCGTCGGTTGGGGTAAAAAGCGCGAGCGGGGAGTTGGGTGCGAGGTACGAAGCGTAGGTGCTGAGGAAGGCGTTTTGCCAGCCGGGCACCAGGTCTTTTTCGGTCAAATTTTTTACAACAAACTGGAAATCACCGCGTACTGTTTCGTTGCGCTGCAAGTACTCGGCCAGCGGGATTTTTGCCAACTTGCCTTGCCGCAGCGTTTCGCCGAACAAATCCTCCATCTCGTAAGCGGCTTTTTTCAGGGAAGCGTCGTTGGCGATTTTTTTCAGCAAAGCCAGTTGGGGCAACAAGTTGAGGCGGGGGAAAGCGGCTTGCAGCAGGGTTTGGGAGAATGTCAGCGTCAACGCGTCGTTGGTCATTTCGACATGGGCCATTGCGCCAGTCGTCATTCGGTCATTCAGCAGGGTACGGGCCATGTGGGCGATGCGAGCCAATTGGCGGTCGCGGTCGAAGCCGGGTTGCTGCACGGGTTCGGTGGCGCTGGGGGCTACGGGAAACGCTTGAAAATCCGGCGGGAAGGCTGCGCTGCGGGCGTAGGCGATGAGGATTTGTAGGGCTGGGCGGCGCTCGCGTTCGAGGTGCTTGGCGATTTCCCACTCTCGGCTGGTGTCCTGACCAAGGTAGTCACTGGAAAAAATGACGATACAGATATCCGCCCAACGGAGCCAAGCCTCTCCGCCGAGGGCGTTTTCGGTGCCAGGGTAGAGGCTGCTGCGGTTGCGCAGTTCGAAGGGCTGGCCAGCGAAGGCTGCACGGAGGTGTTTTTGCAGGCCCTCGGCAGTGCCAGTATCGGCGGTATCGAAGGAGAGGTAGATGCGGACGGATGCGATCATGTGCCGCAAATGTTGAAAGTCTTGGGGGCTTTTTTCGACTTTTTGGGGGCTTTTCGAAAAACAGCCTATAATCATCCTGAAAAATAGTTTTTTAAGATGATCAGACCGTAACTACTCAGAGGATAAGTTTGAGGATAAGGTTGAGGCATGGGCGTACCTCTACGTTTCCTTTACGAAGGGTATCAGTGACAGGTCGGATGATGCAGATTCAAGGTTCAAATGCAACAGCCGGGGGAATCTCGACCACTTGCCGCTTTATTCCAGCCCCGTTCCTTAGGGATCAGTTGAGTCGAACCAGCAGCGGGAGCCAGCCAGATTTTTGCCTGTTTGCAAACCGCTCTGCGTCTTACATTTGCGCA
>JAYSUY010000174.1:0-2207 GCA_043718855.1 Saprospiraceae bacterium
AGCGGGCGAGTGCCACCTGCAAGACCTCGCGTTTGAGCACGGCAAATCAAGCACCCGCTACGAGTTCGAGCGGCGCACTTTCGAGAAAATCGACATCGGCCCTTACATCAAACTGCACATGACGCGCTGCATCATGTGCTGGCGTTGCGTGTATACCGCACAGCAACTTTCGCCTGAACGGGTACACGGCATCATCGGGCGCGGCGACCACGCAGAGATCAGCACCTACATCGAAAAATCCATTGACAGCGAGTTCAGTGGCAACGTGATTGATGTGTGTCCCGTAGGGGCACTCACCGACCGCACGTTCCGTTTCAAAAGCCGGGTGTGGTTCCTCAACCCGATGGACGCGCACCGCGACTGCCCGACTTGCTCCGGCAAGGCGGTGGCTTGGATGTATGGCGGCGAGATTTACCGCGTCACGGCCCGCAAGGACAAGTACGGCGAGGTGCATGAATTCATCTGCAACACCTGCCGTTTCGAGAAAAAAGGGAAAGGCGACTGGACGATTGAGGGGGCGAGGGATATTGATAAGCACTCAGTGATTTCGCAGAACCACTACGAGGGGGAAGCATTGACGGTGCGTTAGGCAGTCGAAATCCTTTTGACTCGTCAACTTCTTTCCACGTCCAGCCCCATTCATCACAAACTGCACAACATGAGCGTCTTACTACTCTTTATATCTGCCTTCATTCTCCAAAAAATGGGGCTGATCCTTGTCTTATTCGTGATCACCTTGGGCATTGCGGCCTACTCTACCTACGGAGAGCGCAAAGTCGCGGCCTTCATGCAAGACCGCCTCGGGCCTGACCGGGCTGGGCCGTTCGGCATCTTGCAGCCGCTCGCCGATGGGGTGAAAATGTTCACCAAAGAAGATTTTATCCCAAAAGATGCCAACCGGATGCTGTTCATCTTGGGGCCAGGTATTTTCATTTTTGTGGCCTTGATGACCTCGGCAGTGATTCCTTGGGGCACCACGCTCACGGCTTTTGGCCTCAACTTGGACTTGCAGGTGACCGACGTGAACATCGGCATCCTCTACGTCATGGGCTTCGTGTCGCTCGGCGTGTACGGCATCATGATCGGCGGCTGGGCTTCCAACAACAAATACTCGCTTTACGGGGCCATCCGCGCCAGTTCGCAGATGATTTCCTACGAACTGGCGATGGGCCTGAGCGTCATCGCCATCGTGATGCTGACCGGCACACTCAGCCTACGCGGCATCGCCGAAGGGCAATCAGCCACTTGGCTGGGCTTCATTCCGCAGTGGAACGTGCTGTTGCAACCACTGGGCTTCCTCATTTTCTTCGTGTGCGCACTGGCCGAGACCAACCGCGCGCCGTTTGACCTCCCGGAATGTGAAACCGAACTGGTCGGCGGCTACCACACCGAGTACAGCGCGATGAAACTCGGCTTTTTCCTCTTCGCCGAGTACATCAACATGTTCATCTCTTCGGCGGTGATCGCTACGGTGTATTTCGGCGGCTACAACTTTCCCGGCCTCGACCCCGACTGGCTCTGGGGCTTCATGGGGCCGATGGTGCTTTTCGCCAAGGTTTTCTTCTTCATCTTCGTGTTCATGTGGATCCGCTGGACGCTCCCGCGCTTCCGCTACGACCAACTGATGCACCTCGGCTGGAAGGTGCTCATCCCACTGGCGATACTGAACATGGTACTGACCGGTGGCGGAATACTGGCGCTGGGGAAATGAACCATGAACTATAAACGATGAAGTATGAACTGATGAAACCAAAATCAAAACACTAGTAGTCAAAGACTTGCACAATATGCAACCACTCACCACCCGCTCCAAACAAGTCGTCAACACGGAGATGACTTTCAAAGAACGCATCTACCTGCCCGCCATCCTTGGCGGGATGTGGGTGACGTTGAAGCACTTTTTTAAAACCCTGTTCGGCAAATCCGCTTCGCTGCGCTACCCCGAGGTGAAGCGCGATTTCGCGCCCGTGTACCGGGGCTGGCACGTCCTGAAACGCGACGCGGAGGGCCGCGAGAACTGCACGGCCTGCGGCCTCTGCGCGGTGGCTTGCCCCGCCGAGGCCATCACGATGGAGGCTGCTGAGCGGGAAAAAGGTGAAGAACACCTTTACCGTGAAGAGAAGTACGCCGCTGTGTACGAGATCAATATGTTGCGCTGCATTTTCTGCGGCCTCTGCGAAGAGGCTTGCCCGAAGGAGGCGATTTTC
>JAYSUY010000175.1:0-2204 GCA_043718855.1 Saprospiraceae bacterium
AGGCCACTTTTTTGACCGTTTCCACTTCATTGTCCATCACGGCGAACAGCAGCAGCGCAGAGAAAAGCACGTTGGACTGGTCTATCGTCACGGCTTGGAAAGTGATCTCAATCGCCCGGTTTTGAACAGAGATGCGCTTGAAAATCACCTCAAAAAACGGAATTCGAAAATTGAGGCCGGGGTACAGCGTACGCATGTACTTCCCGAAAAAAGTGGTAATGGCGACCGTGCCTTGCGGTACGGTGACGATGCTCATCAGGAGTAAGCCGACGAGTATGCCAATGATAATCAGTGTCATAGGTGGTGAAAGTTTGTTTTGAAAGTGATATTGAACGGGTCAAATTTTTGCCGCTGGAAGGCGACGGCGCAAGCCTTACCTTCGCGCTGTCGGGATTTTCACGACTAAACCTGACTTTTTACGCCATGAAAGTAGAGAAGATTTCGCTTTGCGGAAAACGATTTGTGGGCTTGTTGGCCTTTTGTGTGCTGGCTGGCTTCCCGCTCCTTGCCCAAACCCTGCGCGGCCTCGTGCGCAATGCCGACAACGGCCAAGCGGTGGCCGGGGCAACGGTGGAATTGCTATCCCAGCAAAACAGCAACACCACGGCGCGTACGGCGACAGATGCAGTAGGCAGTTTTGCTTTCGATGACCTGCGCCCTGGCTACTACCGCTGCACGGTTTCTGCCGAAGGCTTTGAAAGCCAGTCGATTACCGAGGTGAGCGTAGTGGCGGGCAAGGAGCAGGTACTCGACATCGCGCTGCGCCGTGCGGTGGCCCGATTGCCAGAGGTAACCATTTCGGCTGCACAGCCGGGCCGCCGCGCCCCGCTCCCGTTGAGCGAGATACCGCTTACCCGCGACCAGACGCTGCGTTTTCCGGCCATGTACTTCGACCCGGCCCGGCTTGCAGCGGCTTACGCGGGCGTGGCGCAGACGGACGACGGCACCAACGGCCTGAGCATACGCGGCAACGGCCCGGCCTCGGTGCGCTGGCGGCTGGAGGGCGTGGACATCGTGAACCCCAACCACCTGCCCAACGCCGGTACGTTCAGCGATCGGCCCGCCGCCGCAAGCGGCGGCACCCTGATGTTCTCGGCTCAACTCTTGGACAATTCTTCGCTGCTCACCGGGGCGTTCCCAGCAGGCTACGGCGACGCGCTGGGCGGGGTGATGGATATGAACCTGCGGCCCGGCAACAGGCGGAGGCACGAGTTCACGGCGCAAGCAGGATTGGTCGGACTGGACTTGGCTGCTGAAGGACCGCTGGGGAAGGGCAAAATAGTGGAGAGCAACGAAAGCAGCCAGCAGTTGCGAGAAAGCCGCGCTTCGTATTTGGTGAACTATCGCTACTCGACGGTGGGGCTGTTGGGCCAACTCGGTGTGTCGTTTGGCGACGAGTCCATCAACTTTCAGGACTTGTCCTTCCACCTCAGTTTTTCTGGAAAAAAAGGTACCGAGTGGCGGCTGTTTGGGCTGGGCGGGCTGAGCGAGAACACGTTCGGGCGCAAAGACTCGGCCGAAGTGAAGGCTTTCAAGGATTTCTTCGACATTGATTTTCAATCCAAAACGGGCGTATTGGGCGCATCGCGCTGGTCGCGGCTGGGGCGCAACGGGTGGCTGAAGGTGACGGTGGCGGCTTCGGGGCAGACGACGAGCCGGCTTTCGCTTTCCCCCACATTTGAGATGCGGGGCAGCCGTGACGACATCGAAGAGTCGAAGTTTTCGGCTGCTGCCACTTTTTCACAGCAATTGGGACGGCAGTTCAGGCTGTCTACGGGCGTTTCCGCGACGCGGCAAAAATTCTTGGGAAACTCCATCGTGCAGGGCTTTCCGCAGGAGATACCCGACCATCAATACACAGTAACCCAGCCCTGGGCACAGTTGGCTTGGAGCAGCCGAAGCGGTAAAACAGCGGCCAATTTTGGGCTTCACAGTTTGTTTTTGCCCTATGTGGATGACTTCAGCATTGAGCCGCGCTTCAGCATCACGCAGGCTTTGGCGAAAGACCACCGCCTATCGTTTTCGGCGGGGTATTACAGTCAAATCGCTCCCCTTTGGCTTTGGGGCCAAAATCTTTCCTTTATGCACGCTTGGCAAACGGGGTTGCGCTACACTTGGAACATTGCCAATGACTGGACTTTCCGAACAGAACTCTTTTGGCAGCGACAGACTGATGTCGGCATAGATGCCTATGGCGTTTCGAC
>JAYSUY010000176.1:0-2203 GCA_043718855.1 Saprospiraceae bacterium
CAACAACTTTCGGTATGCAGCCAACCACCGCTTGGACTTTGGGATCGATTTCACCAAGAAAAAACGCCGCTACGAGCGCACTTGGTCCTTCGGTGCCTACAATGCATACAGTCGGAAAAACCCGTTTTACTTGTATTTAGACAGTAAAACCGAACAGCAGCCTGATGGCAGTTATGCCTCGCGGCCCGTACTGAAACAGGCCGCGCTGTTCCCGATTATCCCTTATTTCAACTGGAGTTTCAAATTTTAAACCTTTGGCTATTGGCCGTTAGCCATTTGCTAACGGCCAATAGCCAGTAGCCAACAGCCTACTCATGCGCACCATACTTTTCTTTTTCTTTTCCGCCCTCGTCTTGGCTTCCTGCGAAGACCTTTTTTCCACCACGGTCAATATCGACCCGCCAGAGTACGAACCGCAGTTGGTGTTTCACCTGCTGCCCACCGACCAAGATTCAACCATTAGACTGGTACTCACCCGCAACTTCGGTCTGCTCGAAGTGGTGCCTAAGGACAAAAACTGGTACGTCAGTGGTGCTACTGCCGAATGGTGGCAGAATGGCCAAAAAGTGCTGACGCTTACTCCACTGAGTGGCGACTCCAACTTTGTGTATGTCGGAAAATTGCCCCAGCCGCTCCAAACAGGCGACCAGTACGAAGTGCGGGTACAGCATCCCGATTATCCCTCGGCAAGGGCTGTGCAGGTCATGCCAGCGAGGTTCAATGCAGACACAGCACGAGTGAAAAAATTGGCTGGCGGCGGTGAATATGAACGACAATACCAAATAGATTTCACCTTGAACGATCAACCCAATGTGGCTAACTACTACGAAATCAATGTGTTTAGCCAGCAATACATTATTTCTATCACCTTTGACCCTCTCACAGGTGTGATCAAATACGATACATTGGGCATCGAAGAGTACACGGTCTTTTTTGATGAATTTCTTGACGGCAACACGGTGGATGGCACTGGAAACGCTGCTCTCATCAGCGACCAACTGTTCGATGGTCAGGCGTATAAATTTCAAGCGAAGTTCTCGCCCAGTTATTACAGTTCAGTGGACACGATACCCGACTACACTGTGCGGGTGCGCAACATCACGAAAGACTACTACCAGTGGTCGCGGTCGTATCTCGAACGCTACGATAACGAATACAACGTCTTTTCTGAGCCGACTACAGTGTTCAACAATGTAGAAAACGGACTGGGGATTTTTGGACTGGCCACAGAGAAGATGTATCGGGCGAAGTAGCCTCGCCTTGCCTATCTTTGTACCATGATTATCGCCAATCCAATCTACGACATCGTGTTCAAGTACCTGATGGACGACTTGGACATTGCCAAAGGGCTGCTCTCTGTCATCCTCGACGAGGAGATTGTGTCCATTGCCCTCAAACCGCAGGAGACCTCCGCAGAAGCCCCTTCGCTGGGGCTGAACATCCTGCGCTTCGACTTTAAGGCAGAGATTAAGACCGCCAACGGTGAACACAAAAAGGTGCTGATCGAACTGCAAAAGGCCAAGCAGATGCTGGACGTGATGCGTTTTCGCCGCTATCTGGGCGACAACTACCGCAAGCCCGACGAGGTGCTGATGCCCGATGGCAGTATCATGAAAGAAGGGCTGCCCCTGATTGTCGTCTATTTTTTGGGCTTCAAACTGGAGCACATAGCCGTGCCGGTGCTCAGGGTGCAACGCCACTACTACAATGCGGCGACCAACGAACTGCTCCATATCGAAAAAGAGGCGTTTGTGGAACAGCTCACCCACAACGGCTATTTCGTACAGATACCCTACCTCAACCCCAGCCTGCAATCGCGTTTGGAGCAGGTGCTTTCTGTGTTCAGCCAGACTTTCAAAACCTCCGACGAGCGCATCATGGACTTTCATGGCAAGACCGACGACCCGCTCACCCAAAAGATGATCGATAAGTTGTCGCGGGCCATCGCCAGTGAAGAAATGCGCAATCAGATGGACTTGGAAGACGAGATAGAGGGGCTTTATGACCGAAACATCAGGCACAAAGACCGGTTGATTGAGCAGAGGGATGAAATCATCGAGCAGAAAGACGCGGCCCTTGAGCAGAAAGACAAACTCATCGAAGAACTCTTTCAGCGGCTAAAAGCCCTCGAAAGCAAGTAGCAAATCCATCTGACAATGCGGCACACGGGCTACTTTCGCCCCATGAACAACACCCGCCGCCT
>JAYSUY010000177.1:0-2202 GCA_043718855.1 Saprospiraceae bacterium
GATTTGACGGCTTTGTCCAGCACGGTGCCTTTGAGGGTTTGGGTGGGCGTTTGGGCGAAGATGGGGTTGACCAAAAGGCAAAAGAAGAGGGTGAGCCACGCGAGCGCGGCCCGTTGCGGGTAGTTCATGTTGTTGAAAAAGTTTGGTGTGAACGGCGGGTTTCGGGGAGGGAATGACCTGAGACCCGGTGGGGAAAAATTACCCTGACGCGGGGGAGAAAAATTTAGCCTCACCCCCGGCCCCTCTCCAAAAAGGAGAGGGGAGCCAATGCAGCACGTCACGGCGTATGTCGCTTCTCCCCGCTCCATTTAATGCAGCACATCACGGCGTATGTCGCTTCTCCCCTCTCCTTTTTGGAGAGGGGCCGGGGGTGAGGCCCAAATTTTTTCACTTTTGCATCAGGGTAAGCCGCCCGCTGTGTGTCTCCTCACACCAAGCCATCCGACAATTTTGGAAAAACACGACGACAAACCCCTGCTCGAAGGCCTCCGCCGGGGCGACCAAACAGCGTTCGATGCGTTGTTTCGGGCGTACTACCCGCCCCTGTGCCGCTACGCCTGCTCGCTTGCCGATGGCGACATGGACGAGGCGGAAGACATTGTGCAACAGGCATTTGTGCGCCTCTGGGAGCAACGCAGCACCCTCGACATCGCATGGTCGCTACGGGCCTACCTGTACAAAACGGTGCACAACCGTTGCCTCAACCGCATCCGCGATGCCAAGACCCGCGAGCAGTACAAAATCTACAACGCGCAACAGATGGAACAGCAGGAAGCCCAAACCCCAACGCCCGAACCCGAACTGGTCGAACGCCTCCAACGCGCCCTCGCCAGCCTGCCCGAACAGTGCCGCCGCATCTTTGAACTCAGCCGATTTGAGGAACTCAAATACCGCGAAATCGCCGACCAACTCGGCATCAGCATCAAAACCGTAGAGACACAGATGGGCAAGGCACTGCGCCTCATGCGGGTGCAAATGGCTGATTATTTGACGGTGCTGGTGGCGGGGGTGTGGATTTGGGGAAGTTGGTGATTTGGTGATGCGGGTGCCTTCTCTTGGGTTAGCCACACTACGCCACTCCCGCGATCACCGTTCATACCTAATATTTTCACCAAACCCCTCAGGAATACCAAGCGCGAAGCCATCCCCAAATCACCAGATAACCCAATCCCCAAATCTCCATCATCCACAACCTCCACAACTTATGACCGACATAGACGACCTCCTCGCCAAACAACTCGCTGGCGAAAACAGCCTCGACGAAGCCGCTGCGGTGCAAACCTGGCTGGCTGAATCGCCTGAAAACCAACGCTACTTCGCTGGTTTGCAGCAACTTTGGGATGATGCCCCCAGTGCAGCCGCCCAGCCGCCCCGTGCGGTGGATACCGAGGCTGCCCTGCATAAAGTGAAGTCCCAACTCCGCGCACAGCCCCGCATCGGCGTGGTGCGCATGGGCGGATGGATGCGCTTGGCCGCTGCCGCTGCTCTACTGGTGGCCGTTGCTGCCGCTTGGCTGCTGCTGCGCCCAGCGGGGGCCGAACAGTCCGATATTGCTTCCAGCACCGCGCCCCGCACCGAGACCATGACCGACGGCTCGGTGGTGACGCTCAACCGCCAGTCGGCATTGACCGTAGCCGACGGTTTCAACCGCCGCGAGCGGCGGATGCGCCTGCGTGGCGAAGCGTTTTTCCAGGTAAAATCTGACACCGAGCGGCCCTTTTTTGTGGAAACTGGCGAAGTGGAAATCAAGGTGGTCGGCACGGCTTTCAACGTAGACGAAAACAGCCGCCCCGGTCAGGTCGTGATCAGCGTCACCGAAGGCAAGGTGCTGGTGACCGCCGCCGCCCAGAGCCTCCTGCTGGTACCCGGCGAGCGGGCGGCCTACACGCTCGCCACGCGCTCGCTCGCCCGCCTTGCCGACGCGTCCAACCCCAACGACTTGGCGTACAAAACCCGCGTGTTCCACTTCGTCGGCACCCCGCTCAGCGATGTGGTGGCGCGGCTCAGCGCGGTGTACGGCACGGATATTTCTCTAAAAAACAAAGACTTGGAAAACTGCCCGCTGCGGGCCGACTACGAAAACCTGCCCCTCGAAGAAGTCTTGGAGCGGCTGGCCGGGGCGTTTTCGCTCGAAATGGAGCGGCAATCGGATGGCGGGATCGTGCTGGATGGGGAGGGGTGCGAGTGAGGGTTTCGTATTGG
>JAYSUY010000178.1:0-6005 GCA_043718855.1 Saprospiraceae bacterium
CGACGTTGCTCGACTGGGCGAACACCTGCCGGATGGTCATGGAGTCCAGCCCGTGCGGCACCGCGTCCACGAGTTCTTCGTCGTAAATCTTCACTTTGCCTCCGTAGACGGGTATTTTCTGCTCAAAATCGTCGAGTTCGCCCGCTTCCATCATCGCCATAAAGGAGGCGAGTTTGAACATGGAGCCTGGCTCCACGCGCTCGCCGACGGCGTAGTTGTAGGTTTCCCACCAGCCTTCGGGGGTGCGGCCAATGTTGGCCATGGCGCGGATTTTTCCAGTTTTCACCTCCATCACCACCGCGCAGCCGTGATCGGCATCGTGGGTCTGGCAGGCGTTGAGGAGGCTGGTTTCGGCTACGTCCTGGATGTTGATGTCCAAAGTTGTCACCACGTCGTCGCCCGATTCAGGCTCTATTTCGGCCACGTCGTTCACCGGGATGTACATATCGCCCGGCACCCGGATCATCAGTTGCTTGCCTTCTTTGCCTTCCAGCACGTTGTTCATGCTGCCCTCCAAGCCCACCGGCAAGGCACCCTGGCGGGTGTAGCCGATGGTGCGCTGGGCCAGTATTTTGAAGGGCCGCTCGCGTCGGTTTTTTTGCTCCATGATGAAGCCGCCCTTGTATCGGCCTTCCCTGAAAATCGGAAAATTCTTGACCAGCAGGGCTTTGGCGTATGACAAATCTTTGGCGATCGGTACATATCGGATGCCTCGGGTATCGTCGGAGGCACCGCGCAGACTGAGCAGCCAATCTCGGTACGCGCCGGGCGTGAACTGCTGGTCCACGTAGGTGGAGAGCAGCCAAGCGAGGCTGTCGAGGGCGAGCGTGTCGAGTGGGCGGTTGATGAGGCCCTGTGCTTTTGCATCCCAGTGTATGTCAAAGAACGGCAGCGAAGTCGCCAGCAGGCTCCCGTCGTCGGCCAGTATGTTGCCCCGCTGCGAGGGTGCGTCTACCCACTTGACGTAGAGGCTGTCGGCTTTGGCTTCCCAGCGAGGTGCCTCGGTGACGGAGAGGCGAAACAGTTGCAGAAATATCGACAAAGCCACGAGCAAGACCAGTGCCGCTACTGCGTACACACGGATCAGGACTTCGTTTTTGATATTGAGCATCTGAGTTATGAGTTATGAGTTATGAGTTATGGGGTGGAAATTGCGCTCGGCAATAACTCATACCTCACAACTCATCACTTCCCTGCTATTTCACGAGGATCACTTTGGGGCCTTTGTTTTCGAGGTCAAGGCCCACTGGCTCCAAACTCTCGTCTATTTGACTCTGCATAGATTTGTACATCGTCTCGCTTTTGATGGAGGTGTACTCCCACTTCAACTCCTTGATTTCCTTTTGCATCGTCTGGATGCGGCGCACGCCTTTTTCTGCAAAATGCGCATTGGCGATGTACATGATACCCAGAAAACCAAGGAACACCAGGTACTGGAAGTTGCCGAACACCAGATCGGTGGTTTGGCGGCTCACGTTGAGCGCAGAGAGGAGTTTCATTGCCATATCACTTTCCGATTAGGTAGTCGTCGAGCCATTTCTGCACATAAGTTGGCTTCAGGCGAAAATCTTCGAATCCATACTTGCTGATGTAGGGCTTGAACGGGATGGAGTCAGCCACCATCCCTTGAGGGACGACCCGGCTTTTACAGTCCATCAGTTGTCCATCTTGGCGGTTGTAAAAGCGGTTTTCGGTAGGGTACTCGCCGGGCAGAAACTCCCGCAGCAGCACGACTTTGCCCGCATTGAGGAAAAACTCCAGCGTACTGGGCTTTTTCCCGCTGATATCGGCCCGCACCAAGCGCACTTTGCCCGCAGGGTCAGAGAAAATCATCAATTTGTGGGTCTCGGTACCACGCTGTATCGTCTGTATTTTATTGGTGTAATTGCCTTCGGCAGCCATCACTCTGTCCATCCAAGTATCCAGGGGCGGCACAGAGCTCATGCCATCCACAAACACCGGTGGCGTAAGGCCAGGTGGCAGCACCTTCGGTTGCACCGGGCCGGAGGCGGGTTGGTCTCCAGCAGCTCCGGGCGATGCAGCGGTCTCTGCGGCAGACTTCGATGATGTTGCATCCTGCTGTGAGCAAGCACTGATTGTCACTGCAAAAACAAAGGCTAAAAAAATGCTGTACTTCATTGAAAACCAATTTGTTTGTTGATATGTGGATTTGGCGATGGCTGGTGATTTGGTGATGCACGTCTCATGGCTATCGTTCATAGTTCATCGTTGCTAAACCTTAGCGGCTACCCTCAGTTTCGAGCTCCGCGCCCGCACGTTGGCCTTCACCTCCGCGTCGCCTGGCTCCACCGCTTTCTTCGTCACCAATTGCCAGGGCCGCTCTATGTTTCCGTAAAAATCCTTGATCTGCTCACCCGCCATGTTGCCCGATTTCAGGTAGTTCTTCACCATCCGGTCTTCTAAGGAGTGGAAGGTGATGACCGCCAGCCGCCCTCCGGGCGCCAGCATCTCGTAGGCTTCTTGCAGAAAATCTTCCAGTGCGCCCAGTTCGTCGTTCACCTGCATCCGCAAGGCTTGAAACACTTGCGAGCGGTAGCGCATCCGGTCGCCGCCCATGAAGTATTTGTCGCAGAATTCCGTGAGGTCGGCAGTGGTTCGGAAGGCAGTTTGCGCCCGTGCCTGTACCACCGCCTGAGCCAGTGTCTTGGAGTTGCGTACCTCGCCGAGTTCGCTGAAAATGCGCTGCAATTCCTCCGCGTTGTCTTTGTTCAGCAAGTCCGCCGCTGTCCTGCCATCCTGTTGGTTCATTCGCATATCTAATTCAGCCTCAAAGCGATACGAAAAGCCTCGTGCTGCTGTGTCCAACTGGTGGCTGCTCACCCCGAGGTCAGCGAGGATGCCCGTCACCGATCCAGGGCGCACCGCTTCAGCGCGAAGTTGGCGTTTCAGGTGCCGGAAATTCGACTGTACAAAAGTGAAATTCCGGGCACCCGAAAACTCCTGCTGTTCGGTGTTTCGCACAGCATCTGCATCTTGGTCAAAAGCATATAAGTGGCCTTTGCCACCTAATTTTTCCAGCATCAACCGCGAGTGTCCGCCCCCGCCGAAAGTTGCATCCACATAAATGCCACCGGGCGCAACGCCCAGCAGATCAACAGATTCGCGCAAAAGAACAGACTCGTGGTATGCCATTTTGAGTTATGAGTTATGAGTTATGAGTCGTCCGCACGAGACAATGATTGGGTTGTGAGCAAGAATGCCACGCTATTCGCAGCACCTCATAACTCATAACTCACACCTCATAACTCCGTCAAGTCCCCTACCCCATCGGCACCGCCGCCCATCACGTCGTTGGCCAAATCGGCGAACGCGTTAGGATCAAAAGCCGCCATATCCGTGTGTGCATCGGGCGACCAGATTTCGATCCGGTCGTCCATCGCCACGAGAATGGCTTCTTTCGCAAGGCCCGCATAATCCATCAAAGGTTTTTGCAGTAAAATCCGATCCGCGCTATCGGTCGTGATTGGATACGCCCCAAGGTAGAAGGAGCGAACAAAGGCGCGGTTCCGGTCATTGAAGCGATTGAGACGGCTCAACTTGGCAGCGATAGCGTCCCAGACCGGTTTGGGGTAAAGTGTTAGGCACTTTTCGAACCCCCGGTTGACCACAAATTCATAGCCCGCACCCTCGCCAGCATCCGCCTTCGCGGAAAGTTGGCGCAGCAGCGCGGTAGGTAGGCGCATACGGCCCTTGTCATCAAGAGCGACTGGATACTCGCCAATGAGTTGCATGAATAAGTAAATGTGGTCAATGTGGCCAATCAAATCAATGTGGTCAATCTGAAAATGCGCTCAATTAGATCAATGTCGTCAATCTGAAAATGTGGTCAATGTGCTGGCACATCGTTCACATTGACCTCATTGACCACATTCCCTCATTGCTCACATTGATCTCATTGCTCACATTTCTTCATTGACCACATTCAATGCTATTTCTGCTGTTGGGCCTCACAAACGCGGTATGTGGGATACACGCCTGTAATTCACCGCCACAAATGTAAGAGATATTCCCACATTTTCCCATTTTACGCCACATTTTTAGATTTTGGTTAAAAAAATTTTTTCTACAAAAACATAAATCACTGTTTTACAATGATTTAATTTTATTTTGGATAAATATTAAAACATTGCTGTCCTCTCACTGGCGCGGACTTACACTCGCGTTGCCATGTTTATCCGGGGCTTGAACCAACCTTGTGATGCTTAAAAAACAACAAAAGCCGAAAAGTCGATGACAAAAAAGCCAATCGCGGTACCAGCAAGCGCAGCAAGGCTCATCTGGGCGGCATTACATCAAATCTGTGGGAAAAAGTGGAGACGGCATGAGTCGCCTCATCGAATGGTGGGGAAAAATGAAAGCATCGAGATTTCCGACGGGTGAGACTTCGGGGGAAGTTGCAGGGCAGCCAGCAAAACCTTGCCGCTTTGCAAGATATTTGTGTCTCACATCCTACTTCACCCGCTTTCACTACTGCACACATGAAAAAACAGTTACACCTCCTTGCCTTCCTCCTCCTCACGCTGCCCGCTTTCTCCTTCGCCACCAGCACCAGCGGCTCCACTGTCCGCAACGTCAGCATCAACGGCGCAGTCACTGACGGAGCCGCGCCCGGCACTAATGGTGCCGACTGGGAAACCGACGAGATCGGCAACTCCGCCGACGGCGTTTCTTTTTACTACTCTTGGGACAACACCAACCTCTATGTCGCCTGGCGCGGCGGCAACAAAGACGAGCAGCACATCCTCTTTCTCGACACCGACCCAGCCAGTCCAGCCACTGGCGGTACTGGTTCCCTTACTGGCCCAGCCTATGGTTGCCAGACACCCAATCTGCCTTTCACCGCCAATTTCTTCGTCAACATCCAAGCCGGTTACAACGAGTACCGAAACTGGAACGGCAACACTTGGCCCGCTGGCACCGCCGGAGCCATCACCGTCACCAGCAACGGCACCAACAACGACATCGAGGCCACCATCCCTTGGTCGCTCATCACCGGTGGGCGACCGCAGTACATCTACCTGCTGAGTTACCTCAACGCCCCATGCAACGGCTGTAGCGGCGGTGCCACTGGCTTCATCTACGGCGTGGTACCTGCCGCTGGTGGCAACACCGCCGGATGCAATGGCACACCAGCGTTCGTCAACTGGTACTACGCCCAAATCACGGATGGCCAAGCTCCCAACGGCAATCCCGGCGTGCTACCCGTCGAACTGCTGGCTTTCCGCGCCACAACCAACGGGTCCGCGGTCGAACTGACTTGGGAAACCGCCCACGAGCGCAACAGCGACCGCTTCGAAGTGCTGCGCTCCACCAACCTGCTCACTTGGTCACTGCTGATCTCAGTGCCGAGCCGTGCAGCTGCCCCGCACACCCGCCAAACCTACTCCGCCACTGACCCCACGCCGCTGCCCGGCCTCAACTATTACCGCTTACGGCAAGTAGACTTGGATGGCCAAACGGTCTTTTCGCCCACCGTGCAGCTTCGCTTCGGACAGCCTAGTCAAATTTCTGTGTCACCCAATCCTGTACACGATGGAGCGGCTTGGCTACGCCTGCCAGATTCTGCTGAAGAGACGCGTGCACTCCGCCTGTTTGATACACGAGGCACGCTGCTACGCACTTGGGCAGCCGAGCGGGATGCCGAGCGGGGCGCGTTCCCCATAGATTTGGCGGGGCTGCCGAGCGGGGTTTACTTCGTGGCGGCGGAGGTGGGGGAGTGGGTGCAGGTGGTGGTGCAGTAGGCGAAATGATCTGCGGGCCGCAAGACTCACGCATGGCGAAAACAGTAGACTATTCATCGCAAATCAAGAATACGGCACCTAAACCTAAACCATCGGTGGTATTTTTAGGGCAATCGGCAAAAATAATCACATCTTAGATGTGTGAAAAAATCGACGAACACCATATCTTTCGCACTGAGCGACATATTTAATCCGCGAACTTTCACTCTACTCACACACTCTATGATGTACGTTTCCTTACAC
>JAYSUY010000179.1:0-18570 GCA_043718855.1 Saprospiraceae bacterium
AGTTGATTGAGGAATCCCTACCAATAATTTTATGAAAGCCTAAGTATTCAACAGCCTTTGCTTCTGGGGGAAGTACGTCCATTCGGTCACACTGGAGCTCAATCCTGAAATCATAGTTTCGAAAAACATTCTTGATACCTCCGTTTACATCGGTCATCTCTTCGGGGAAATCCATCTCGATCCACAGGGTGTCGCCGAGGTTAAAGGTGTCTTTTGCAGGGCTGAGTGTGTATGGCACTTGGTAAAAAAGCGAGTCGGGGCAGTTTTTGTCCTTGCAATTGCTACAGGCAAAACAGCCGAGCAGCAGAGCAAATAAAAAGAACAATCGAGTCATGGCAGTGTGGTTTTAAAATGAAGCCCCATGCCAACCTAGACATAGGCTGGCATGGGGCCGAGTTGAGTTTTTACAAACCGTAACTATTGGAAAGAGCGGTATATCCCGCAGGGGTGTTGCCCGGCGGGAGCAGCCCCAACAAGGCGGCGCGCTGCTGAGGTAGCGAAAGCATTCCAAAGTTCATGGTGCCAAAGATCATGGATTGTGTGTAGCCGCTTACTCCGTCCGTGACAGTTGGGTTTTCGCTGAATGCCGGAGGGTTGAGGGCGTTGTTGTCCTGAAGGTCGTATTGCCACCCATAAGCAATGTAACCCGAATTAAATGTTCCTCGCTCAAGTCTAGCCTGCCATGTATTGGCGGCAGGTGCTCCTGGATTTGTATGAATCGCCCCATACCTCCCATGCGTCGCCCACATCCCGTTCTGAAATCCCCACGCCTCGATCACTGCACAGCGGCCCGAGCCGGGGGTGGAGCTGGTGCCGTAGGGTGGGTTGTTGCCCGGAGGGATGGCGTTGTTCATCACATACCCGATATTGGGCAGCCAGTAGCCCTCTCCCACCTGGCCAAAATGGATGCTGTGCGCCAACTCATGGTACAGTATCTCCCGCATATCGTCGGCATTGACATTGGCTGCCTCGTTGACGTTCAGGACGATGTCTGGCGCAGCGGCAGCGATCCATTCGCCAAAAGCAATGCCCAAAATAGCCGCAGGCGGGAATGTGACCCCAAAAACGCCCATCAAGATGGCTACTGCCGGTATGCCAACGATAACTTGGTTGGCGGCGGACATTTTGTCGAACATGGGTGCCGCCCCGTTATTGCCATCGCCACCCCAAGGGGTCACCAGCATTTTCAGGTTGCCCGGCGGGCTGGGCAGCCCATTGGCAGCGCAGTAACCCTGAAACTCATACACGGAGTTGTTGGTCGTGGCCGCTATCCAGTTTCTGAACTGCTTGGTATCAATGCTGGAGGTCCAAGTAAGCAGAATCTCAATGTTGTTGAAATTTGGCCCTCCGTAGGTGCCAATGTGCGCACGGCGCGGGAAGGTGTAACCCCAGAGGTCGGCCTTACCTTTCATCGTCTTCACGTTGCAGGTAGCACTCTCGAACTTGACCCAGATGTTAAGTTTCTTATGGTACTTTTTGTCGATCAACCAGCAGCCCGCAGCATCGGTGTAGTCTTTCTGGTGAAAAACGACACCAAAAAACTTGGTGCGTGCCGTGATAACTTCCACTTCTCGCACAGGTGCGGTGTTGGCCAGCACGTTGTCTTGCACCCGAACACAACCAGAGGGTTTGCGTACATTGTTAGGCAAAGGGCAGCTGCAACCATCAGCAGATAAAGTACCCGGTGGAGCATCTGGTGAGGAGTGATCTAGAACAAAGTCGAACTTGCCATTGATTAAGGCTGGGGCGGCATCGTACTCGTCAGGTTCATCGAAATCGTTACTGGTCAAGCGGAAAGCCTCCTCGGCGAGCCGAGAATCTTGTGGCACAAGCGCCAACTGTTCCAAAATTTCGTATTGAACGGATGGGAAGGTGTAGCCGACGGGTACTACGGCATATTGCCAAGTGTAGGTGGAGTCTGCTACAGAAGGGTCGTGATACTCTTCTCCAATGGAGAGCAAATCGTAGTGCAGCGGGAAATCCCAGAGTTCGAGGTCAGCGTCCAAAAGCGACTTGACGTTTCCGGGGTTTTGCGGTAAGAAGCGGACGTAAAGATAATTGGGGGAGAGCGAGGCTATGTCGGGGGAGTAGAGGTTGTTATAAGCCTGTCGCATGGTTTCTACGGCGTAAGGGTTGCTGTGCGCCGCGCCGAGCACAGTTAGGGGTTCGCCGTCCCGATCAGTGATATACCCCCCCCCATTTTCAAACAATTTGTTCTCTCCGGTTTGGGACTGGAAATCTTTTTCGCAAGCACCGAACAGTACCAAGAGCAAGGTAAAGGCCGCGAGGGGCCATTTTTGGATGTGTTTTTGCATAAGATACGATTTTTAAAAGTGAAAAATTTTTATATTTTGATGATAACAAACCATCAAAGTAGGAGACGAACAACTCTGGCAAATAGATGCCCAAGTGGATTAATTTAACAACCCTCTGGCTGCACCTTGCCGCTTGCTCTTCATCACTATCTTTTTCAAATTCGGGCAAGCCAGCGTTTGCCTTGGTGGAGTGGCTGAACGGTTGTTGTTTTGTGGCCTAATTGCAAACACAGAGGCACAGAGACACAGAGGCAAAATTTACAAACTCTGTGTCTCCGTGCCTCTGTGTTCAACCACTTCAACCACTTTTTCCGCCATGATCGCACACGACCCAAAAGCGTGGTTCAGCCCGCCCTACCGTTTTCACCGTTCCGATACGCTGCGGCGGCTATTCCCCTGGATGTTGGCCGTATGTGCCTACTCCGCTGGCATCGCTTGGCTCGAACTGGAATACTGGAAATTGAGCGAGACGAGCCGCGTGCGCAACATCTCGATGATGCACACCCTGCTGGGCGTTGTCATCTCGTTCACCCTCGTGTTTCGCACCAATACCGCCTACGAGCGTTGGTGGGAGGGCCGCAAACTGTGGGGCGCATTGGTGAACAACAGCCGCAACTTGGCGATGAAACTGGCCGCCATCCTACCGGAGCGCGACCCGGAGCGACAGTTTTTTCAGAACATCATACCCGCCTATGCCGTCGCACTCAAAAACCACCTGCGCAGCGAAGACACCCGCATAGAACTGTTTGACAACCTGTCCGTCCGCATCCAAGAAAAGTTGGACATGGAGAAGCACATCCCCAACCAAATGGCCACACTGATGTATCGCCACGTTCACGACATGCTCGAAGCGAAAAAAATTACCGGTGAAGAGTTGCTGTTCATCACTGCTGAATTACAGTCGTTTACAGACATCTGCGGGGCCTGCGAGCGCATCAAGAACACACCCATACCGTACTCGTACAGCGTGTTCATCAAAAAATTTCTGATGGTCTATGTCGCCACGCTGCCCTTCGGCTTCGTGTTCAACTTGGGCTACTTCGTGATACCCGTCGTGGGCTTCATTTTTTATGTGCTCGCCAGTCTGGAACTCATCGCCGAGGAAATCGAAGAGCCGTTCGGAGCCGACGAGAACGACCTGCCACTGGGCCGCATCACGCGGGGCATACAGGCACATATCGGGGAGATTATTTGATACTTTTGCCCCATGAGCCTCGTCCACACGTTTTCCGCAGCCCTCGCTTGGCGCATCGTTGCGCTCACCGCCGCCATCACCGGGGCTGTGCTGGCAGCAGCGGCGAAAGAGCCGAAAGTTTGGCTCTCGATCTTGCTCGCAGGCACCGCCATCTGGATCGCATCAGGGCTGTTCCGCTACGTCAACGACACCAACCGCCGCCTGGCTCGCTTCTTCGAAAGCGTGCGCTACTCCGACTTTGCCATCCGCTTCTCGTCGGCCAAAGAAAAAGGCGACTCCTTCGCCGAGGTCAACCGCCAGTTCAATGAAGTACTCGAAGCCTTCCGCCAGACGCGGGCCGAAAAAGAAGCCAACCTCTTGTTTCTCAACACCATCGTGCAGCACCTCAGTACCGGCCTCGTGGCTTTTGATGCCCAGATGAATGTGTTGGTATCCAATAGCGCAGCCCTCCAACTGCTTGGTGTATATCGCCTCCATCACCTCCACGACCTGCCCGAAAGGCACCAGCCGCTGGCTCAGTTCGTCAACGATTTGAAGACGAAAGGCAAAATCCTGTACCAGCCCGAAGCCGTCCGTCAACTGTCCGTACAGGGAGTCAGCGTGAACCTGCAAGGCCGCCCCGTGCGCTTGCTCACCCTGCAAAACATCCACCCCGAACTCCAGCGCAAGGAGGTAGACGCATGGCGCGACCTCACCCGCGTGCTGCGCCACGAGATCATGAACTCCGTCACGCCCATCGTATCGCTGGTGGAAACCGCTCAGGACATCGTGCGCCACGATTTGGACAAAAACGCCGCCACCGACGACCTCTCTGAAGCCCTCGAAATTGTGGCCGCCCGCAGCCGGGGGCTGGTGGATTTTGTGGAAGCCTACCGCTCCTTCACCACCGTGCCGCAGCCCAAGTTGGAAGACATCTCGGCCCGCCAACTGCTCGACCGGGTGGTGGGCCTCGCCAATGCCCAGCAAAAAACAGGTGACGGCCCCAAAGTCAACCTCGAAGTTTTCGTGCAGCCCGAGACCCTCCGCCTGCAAGCCGACACCGGCCAGTTGGAAATGGTGCTGCTCAATTTGGTGAAAAATGCCCGCGAGGCCATGAACGGGGTTGAAGGTGAAGGGTTGAAGGCAGAGGGTTTGTCGCCCACCCTCCACCCTCCCCCATCCACCCTCACCCCTCGCGTCACCCTGCGTGCTGGTGCCGACCCCAAAGGCCGCCCCTTCATCGAGGTGGAAGACAATGGCCCGGGTATCGCACCCGAACTGCTGGAAGAGATTTTTATCCCGTTTTTCACCACAAAGTCCACTGGCTCCGGCGTTGGCCTGAGCATCTCGCGCCAGATCATGCAATTGCACGGCGGCGATCTCCGAGTGGGCAGCGCAGTGGGCGGCGGGGCACGATTTGTACTCGATTGGTAGAGTAAGGTGAGCAGTGAGCGATGAGCAGTGAGCAGTGTGAGAGACCGCCTCATCGTTCACACCTCGCCGCTCACTGCTCCTTACTCACTGCTCCTTACTCACTTCTCACCTCTCACTCCTTGCGCTCCCTCACACAACTACTCGATCTACTCCGGGATTTTCCGCTGAAAAATCCCTTCCCCACCACCCCTGCCGCACTGTACGTGCCGTGCGACTACCTGCTCGCGCTGGGCGGCAAGCGGCTGCGCCCGGCCCTCGTGCTGATGGGCTACGAACTTTTCCGCGACGACCCGCAGCGGGCACTGCCCCCATCTTGGTCGGTGGAGTTGTTCCACAACTTCTCGCTGATGCACGACGACATCATGGACGCAGCCCCGCTCCGGCGCGGCCAACCGACGGTGCATACCAAGTGGGACACCACGACGGCCATCCTCAGCGGCGACGTGATGCTGATCTACGCCTACCGGTTTTTGGCCCAATTCGACGACCCCGCAGTGCTGCCCGCCCTGCTCGACAGTTTCAACCGAGCCGCCACCGAGGTCTGCGAAGGTCAGCAGATGGACGTGGCCTTCGAGACGCGCAGCGACGTGAGCGCGGCGGAGTACCTCCACATGATCGAACTGAAAACGGCGGTGCTGCTCGGCTGTGCCCTGCGCATGGGCGCAATCTGCGCCGGAGCTAGTGCCGCCGATACCGAGCATCTGTACCAAGTGGGCCGTCTGGCGGGCATTGCGTTCCAGATTCAGGACGACCTGCTGGACACCTACGGCGACCCGGCCAAGTTCGGCAAGCAGGTGGGCGGCGATATTTTGCAGAACAAAAAAACGCTGCTCGTGCTGCGCACCCTCGAAATTGCCTCCGATGCCGACCGCGCTGAACTTGCCCGACAGATGCAGACCAATTCAGAAAACGCTGACCAAAAAGTGGCCGCTGTGCGGGCCATTTTTGACCGAAACAACATCCCGGAGCGCATCGCGGAGGAGAAGCGGCGGTTTCAAGCCGAGGCGTTTCAGCACTTGGAGGCGGTGAATGTGGCTGAAGAGCGGAAGGCGGTGCTGCAGGGATTTTTGGAGGATTTGCTGGTGAGGGAGGTTTGACCCACAGTAAACAGGCTTCCCCCAGATTGCGCAGATTTTCGCAGAAAAGTGTACTGCCCTCCTATTTTTGAGTAGGGTTTTCAGCGTAAATCTGCGAAATCTGAGGGAGGCTAAATACTATCGACACAAAAAAACACTTCGCTATGTCTTTGAAAATCTTGCTTTTAGCCACACTGCCCTTCCTGCTACACCCGGCTTTTCGCCCACTCAGCCACACCCGTATTTTTGGGAAAAACGCGCCAGCGGCCCCAGCCGCTTTCCCCCCAGCCGACTGCCCGGTGGCACCCGAAGGAGCCGCTACGGGCAGGACTTCAACCTTCAAACCTTTACCCGCCGAAGCCTTAGCGAAGGAGGGTCAAACTTTTACCCGCCGAAGCGCCCTCACCTTTGGCAAGCCCATGGCGAGTAAAAGCGCGAAGACGGGTCGAACTTCAAACTTCAAACTTCAAACTTCAAACTATTTCCCCCCTTGGGGCTTCTTCGCCCACAAGCGCATCAACCGCCTCGCCGTGCTCACCCTGCCGCCGGGCATGATGGTGCTGTTCAAGCCCAACATCGACTGGGTGACCGAGCACGCCGTAGACCCAGATATGCGCCGCTACGCCACCAAAAATGAAGCGCCCCGACACTACATCGACTTAGACGTGTACGGCGAGCCACCTTTCGCCGACCTGCCGCGCGGCAACTTGGAGGCCAAAGCAAAATTTACCGACCTCAAAATTGTGGACACACAGGGCGATACGGTGCTACTGTTCGGCAAAGACAAGCCCGTGCCAGAGAGCCTACAACCCGCATACCGCGACTACTTTTTCCGCCAAGTGCTTACCCGGCTTTCGGGCGACGAGCCGACGCTTGACGTGGATTCGCTCCGCCTGTTTCTCCAACAAAACGGCATGGCGGCGGACGTGCGGTCGGCATTTTTTGAAGACCGCCTCTCTGAGCACGGTATCGTGCCCTGGCACTTGCAGACCATGCAGCGCAGCCTCACCGAAGCCTTCCGCCAGCGCAACACGCGGAGCATCCTGAAACTCGCCGCCGAGATGGGCCACTACATCGGCGATGCCCACGTGCCGCTGCACACCACCACCAACTACAACGGCCAACTCACCGGGCAGCACGGCATACACGGCTTCTGGGAAAGCCGAATTCCCGAACTGTTTGCCGACGAATCCTACGACTACTTCGTGGGAAAACCCGTGTATGTGCTTGACAAACAGGAGTTTTTCTGGAAAGCCGTGCTCGACAGCCACAGCATGGTGGACAGTGTGCTGACGCTGGAGCGGGCCATGCGCATCCGCTTCCCGCCCGACCGCCAGAACTGCCCCGATATGCGCAACGGCATCAGCGTGATCGCTCCTTGCCGCGATTTTTCAGCCGCTTACCAGACGGCGCTCAACGACATGATCGAGCGGCGGATGCGGGCTGCCATCCATGCGGTAGCCTCCTCGTGGTTCACCGCTTGGGTGGATGCTGGCTCGCCCGACCTCTCCCAGATGGGCCAGCCCGTAGAGACCGAGGAGGAGCGGAAGGAGCGGGAGGAGTTGAGCAAAAACTATGGCGGCGGCAAGATCATCGGGCGGCCAGAAGAGCACTGACTAACTATGAACTATGAACGAGGAACTATGAACCAGCACCCGAGAACCACTCCCAGCCTTTCGCCTCACTGTTTGAAAAAGTGCAAACTCTTTGTCTACATTTGCACCTGCCCCCCAGAAAACGCCTGTTACTGATCGTTTTCTAATCTTAATCTTACACACGTGAATTTGAAGAACAGCACTGAGCCGCAACGTGGGTTGCGGCACTTAAGAAATATGCGCCTTCGCAAACCCCTTGTTTTTGGCGCGGGTGCATTTTTGACCTTTGGGCTTTTTGCAGCCACCCTACACTTCTCACAACCCAACCAGCCCCTTGCGCTGGCCTTCGCGCGCCCCCAGATTTCGGCCCTCCCCGTCGTCCCGCAAAATTTGCAGTGGGGTTTTGCCATTGACGAGTTTTCCCAATCAGAAGAAGAACTGCGCTCCGGCGACATCCTAGGCGACATCCTCATGCAGCAGGGCTTGACTTACCCACAGGTGGCCCGCTTGGTGGAAAACTGCAAGGACAAATTCAAGATCAACTCTCTTCGCATTGGCAAAAAATTGCACTTTTTGGCTCCCACACAGGGCCAGAAGGCGCAGTTCATGGTATACGAGCCGTCGCCCTACGAGTACACGGTGTTCCAACTCAATGAGCCATTCGGGGTAGAAGTCACCAAACGCGAGGTGAAAACCGAGGTGGTAGCCGCTTCCGGGGTGCTCGAAACGAGTTTCTGGCAGGCCCTCACGGACAACGGTCTGAGCGACGAATTGGCCGACGGCATGATCGACGTGCTGGCTTCGTCGGTGGATTTTTACCACCAAAAACAGGGCGACCGCTTCAAAGTCGTGTTCGAGCAGCACTACGTGGAGGGCAAACCCGTAGGCACCGGGCGCATACTCGCCGCTGTGTACGACCGCGAGGGCAAGGAATCCTACGCCTTCCGCTACGATAAGCCCGGCGAACACACCGACTACTTCGATTTTGAGGGCCGCCCCGCGCGTCAGGCCTTCCTGAAAGCCCCCGTCAAATTCAGTCGCATCAGCAGCCGCTACAACCTGCACCGCAAACACCCGATACTCGGCTACACGCGGGCGCACTTCGGCACCGACTACGCCGCCCCGCACGGTACGCCCATCTTGGCCGTAGCGCAGGGCACCGTGCTGGAAGCCACCCGGCGCGGCGGCAACGGCAATTTTGTCAAAATCCGCCACGACGCAACTTACCAAACGCAGTACCTCCACATGAGCGGCTTCGCCAAAGGTGTGCGCCCAGGCGCCTCGGTGGCGCAGGGCCAAACCATCGGCTACGTCGGTTCTACAGGCCTCGCCACCGGCCCGCACGTCTGCTTCCGCTTCTGGAAAAATGGCCGCGAGGTGGACCACACCCGCCTACACTTGCCCCAGCCCGACCCGATGAAGGGGGCTGATTTTCAACAGTATATCCCTGTGCGCGACCAACTCGTGCAACTGCTCAACAGCGTACGCTACCGCACCCGCGAAGAGATACTGGCGGCGAATGCGGCCGGGGGGAGCGATGAGGAGAAGTTGATGCGGGTGGAGCCTTAGGTCAAGGGGTGAGGAGTGAGAAGGTGAGGGGTGAGACTACAGCGCACATACAACCCACTGATTTACTGTCGCCCATGCTCTTCCGCGAACTCCTAGAAAACCTCGGTACCGCCTCCTTCGCCATCTCTGGCGCGCTGGCGGCGCTCAACAAGCGGCTCGACGTGTTCGGCGTGCTGGTGCTGACTTTCGCCACTGCGGTGGGCGGCGGCACCGTGCGCGATGTACTCATCGGCAACACACCAGTGGCTTGGATGAAAGACCAACAGGCCGTGACGGTCGTTTTCGCCTCCTACGTCGTAGCCCTACTTTTCCACAAATACTTGCAGCACCTGCCGCACACTTTGGCTATTTTTGATGCCCTTGGGCTGGGTTTTGCCACCATCATCGGCTTGCAGCGGGGGCTGGACGCGGGCCTCAGCCCCTCCATCTGCGTCACGCTGGGCATGATCACCGGCTGCTTCGGCGGGGTGCTGCGCGATGTACTGCTCAACGAAATCCCCCTCGTTTTTCGGAAAGATATCTACGCTTTGGCCTGCCTGTTCGGTGGGCTGCTCTATTTTGCACTCTCCGCTTGGGATATGTTCGCGCCACTGGCTGCCACGCTATCGATACTGGCGGTGGTAGGATTGCGCTTGGCGGTGATGTACTGGAAGTGGGAGTTGCCGGGAGTGAAGTAAATCGTTGTAAAAGTTGGAGATTTGCAGCTTCTGCACCATCACCAGACTTTCTAAAATCTCATGCTATCGCCCACCCTGCCCGGCTTGTACGGTATCAATCACTCCAACCGGGATTTTTCGTCACCAGATACCTGGGGGAAGAATCAGTTCAACTCTTCTTTTCCGGCTGCTCTGTCTGCTTTCATGTACAAGCAGGGGTTGCCCAATATTTACATCACACTGGATAAAACCCTAAAAATCGAGCATCAAACCATTGATACACAGCATCTGTACGGACTGCCTCCGAACGACGACAACCTTTTTTACGCTTTTGAAAGCATCTATACGCCCTATCAACAGTTTGTTTTTGGAAGTTTGCCGAGAGTTGACTTGGTAACTCAACAGCGCGATACTGGTGCTTGCCTAAGCGGTTTGGAGGTGAAACTAACCGCCTTGCCTGACAATTCTACCTGCAACTTGCCTGAATCGAGACACGGCTGCGAACTGGTCATCAGGCCTGATACAATCGTGTATTTGGCTTGCAGCATTTTGAAACATTACTGGCAGAACCCTGATCGATTGCAGGTATCCAAAGAGTTGGAGAAAATAAAAGATTGGACTGAGCCAGAATTGATTTTGCCCCATCTCGCTGCTATGACCGCGATGTTGGATCAGGTTTTTGCGGAAATCCAAGACAAACAAGAGCCTCTCCTCATACAGCCGATTTGGAAAACAGAGGGCAAATCGCCCCGATTGGCCGAACACTGTTTGGACGTATTCATTTGGAGCAACCTCGCCTTTGCCAAACTCTTTCTTGATGTGGCCAAGGCTGAAAGCAGAGCAAACAAAATCACTCGCCCGATCCGAACCGCCATTTGGCTTTGTAAGATGCTGTTTGATTTTTCAAAAAATGGTCAAATCAATCCAGCACAGATCATTGACAGGCTTTCCTTCAACACGAAAAATGATAAAGCCTTTGCATTGGGTGGCAGAACGACTCACCGCTACATGGACAGCCCGCACTTGCAGAAGCCTCGCATTTCCAAAAGCCAAATCAAGGACATTATACTCGGCGGGGGGCAAAATTTGCTCAGCCCAGAGCGGCGTTTCGATGCCATCATTTTCAATTCACCAGAAATTTTCAGTTGATCCCATGCGCGTACTTGATCTTTTTTCTGGGTGCGGCGGCATGACGCTTGGCTTCGAGCAGGCTGGCTTTGAGATAGCCGCTGCTTTCGATTGGTGGGAGCCGAGCATCAAAGTTTATCGCGCCAATTTTGACCACCCAATCTTTCAAAAAGATTTGTCTGACATCGAAGACTACTCTGTTTTTAGCAATTTTGAACCAGACATCATCATCGGTGGGCCGCCCTGCCAAGACTTTTCAAGTGCTGGCAAACGCAATGAGGACTTAGGGCGCGGTGATTTGACCATCTCGTTTGCGGAGATCATCAGCCATGTGAGGCCAGAATGGTTTGTGATGGAAAATGTAGAGCGCATCATCAAAACCCGAAAATTGCAAGAGGCCAAAAGCATCTTGAAATCAGCGGGATATGGGCTGAGCGTTCAGGTACTGGATGCCAGTTTTTGTGGAGTGCCGCAAGCGCGAAAGCGATTTTTCATGGTGGGCCACCTACTATCGAAGGATGGTTTTTTGGATGAGTACTTGACCAAAAACCAGAACCGGAAGCCAATGACGGTGAAGGATTACTTCGGCGATTCGCTGGACATTGAGTTTTATTACCGCCACCCACGGAGCTACCAGCGGCGGGGTGTGTACAGCATCCACGAACCCAGTGCCACCATTCGCGGAGTGAACCGACCGCTGCCAAAAGGTTATCCTCAACACGAGGGAGATGCCTGCGAAATCACCCCAGAACTGCGACCTCTGACCACCGCTGAGCGCAGTTACATCCAGACTTTCCCCAAAGGCTTTCGGTTTTTGGGAAACAAAACCGATGTGGAGCAGATGATTGGCAATGCTGTGCCCGTCAATCTCGCCAAATATGTCGCCCTTTGCATCCAAGAATACCAACGCGACCGAGCCAAAAACCAAGTCAGAAGACCAGCCAAACAGATGCAACTTGAATTTGAACTTGAATTAGCCTGAGATAAGATGCGCCCACTGTTCCTCTCACTCATCGCCGCGCTCTGCGTCGCGTCCTGTCAAAACTCCCCCGACCCCACCGTGCAAGCCCCCGCCCCCACCGCCCTCAGCGACCTTCCTTCCGAACCCGATTGGGCGCGCAACGCCGTGCTGTACGAGTGCAACGTGCGGCAATTTTCCCCGGAGGGAAACCTCGCTGGCGTACGCCAGCAGTTGGGGCGGTTGCAGGAAATGGGCATCACCGTGCTGTGGCTCATGCCCATCCACCCCATCGGTCTGAAAAACCGGAAAGAAAGCCCCACCGACCTCGGCAGCCCCTACTCAGTGGTGGATTACTACGCCGTGAACCCCGACTTCGGCACCGCCGACGATCTGCGCGGATTAGTGCAAGACGCACACAATCTGGGCATTAAAGTGATCCTCGACTGGGTGCCCAACCACACGGCCTGGGACGCGGTGTGGATGAAAACCCATCCGGAATACTACACCAAAGTCAACGGCCAGTTCACTGCGCCACTCAACGAAAACGGTGGCTCCACTGGCTGGGACGACTGCGCCGACCTGGACTACACAAACCCTGCCCTTCGCCGGGCCATGATCGCCGCCATGCAGCACTGGGTGCGCACCTGCGATGTGGACGGCTTCCGCTGCGACATGGCGGGCCTCGTGCCGCCCGATTTTTGGCGCGAAGCGCGGCCCGCGCTCGACTCGGTGAAACCCGTGTTCCTGCTCTCCGAATGGCAGGACGAGCCGCAGCATTTCAAAGCCTTCAACGCCAACTACGGCTGGAAGTGGAAGGATGTGACCAAGGATATCTGGGCCGGCAAACAGACCGCCCACTCACTGGACACGCTACTCGAATTCCTGAACGGCCTTTACCCCGAAGGCTACTACCAAATGTACTTCACGCAGAACCACGACGAGAACACTTGGAACGGCAGCGAAACCGACCTCTACGGTGCTTCGGCGGATGCGTTCAACGTGCTGGCCTTCACTTGGCAGGGCGTGCCGATGGTGTACAGCGGCCAAGAGGATGCCTCGGTGCAACGCCTCGCTTTTTTCAAAAAAGACCCGATACGCTGGAAAGACTACTCGAAAGCAGCGTTTTTCCACAAACTGTGCAGCCTGAAACGCAGCAACCGCGCCCTCGATGCGGGCAGCAATGGCGGCCCGTTGGTAAAAATACCGACGGACACCGACGACGTGGTGTATGCCTTCACACGGGAGAAAAACGGCGACCGGGTCATCGTCGTGCTCAACCTAAGCAAGCAAAACCGTACTGTCACACTGCGCCCCGACGATAGCGCAGTGGGCGCATACATGAGCCTCTTCGTAGCCAGCACGGTGCAAGTGACGAAGGAAATGACCCTCACCCTCAAGCCCTGGGAATACCTGGTGCTGACCAACAAGTAGAAAATGTGGTCAATGTGCCAATGACGACCAATGACAAAATGACAAAATGACTAATACCGACTCCCACCACAAACTTTCCGTCGCCGGGCTGGTCATCACCCTCGGCATCATCTATGGCGACATCGGAACCTCGCCGCTATACGTCATGCGGGCCATCGTGGGTACCGATGTGGTGAACCGCGAGACCATCTTCGGCGCTGTGTCATTAGTGTTTTGGACGCTCAGCATTCAGACAACTTTCAAGTACATCACGCTGGTGCTGCAAGCCGACAACAACGGCGAAGGCGGCATTTTTTCTCTGTACACGCTGGTGCGACGGCGGCAGCGCTGGCTGCTTTTTCCAGCCATGATCGGCGGTGCGGCAGTGCTGTCGGAGGGCATGATCACGCCGCCCATCACGGTCTCCACCGCCATCGAGGGCTTGCAGTTTGTGGAGCAACTCAAGCACCTACAAATCCCGACGGTGCAGATTACCATTGGCATCATCACCGGGCTGTTTGTTATCCAACAGTTTGGTACAGCGGCTGTTGGCAAGTTGTTCGGGCCGGTTATGCTCGTGTGGTTTTCCATGTTGGGCATCTTGGGCGTTGCTTGGGTGAGCCACGACCCGTCCATCTTCCATGCCCTCAGCCCGATCTATGCGGTCAAAATGTTGCTGCATCATCCTCATGCTTTGGTGCTGATGGGCGCAGTGTTTCTCTGCACCACCGGGGCCGAAGCGCTCTACGCAGACTTGGGCCATTGTGGCAAGCAGAACATCCGGGTGAGTTGGATTTTCGTCAAAATCTGTTTGGTAATCAACTACTTGGGCCAAGCCGTGTGGTGCCTACAATACGAGGGCAAGCCGCTCCCGATGGTGAGCGCGATGGTGGACGGCAAATTGATCAGCCTGCCTGAAAACCCGTTTTTCGCAGTGATGTCCGATGGCTTCCTGCCAGTGGGTATTACCATCGCCACATTCGCTGCCGTCATTGCCAGCCAAGCCATGATCTCCGGGTCGTTCACGCTCGTGAGCGAGGCCATCCGGCTGGGGCTGCTGCCCAAACTGACGGTCATTTTCCCCAGCCACCTCAAGGGTCAACTGTACGTCCCGGCGGTCAACTGGTTCCTCTGGGCAGGCTGTGTGGCGGTGATGCTGTATTTTGAAAAAAGCGCACACATGGAGGCGGCCTACGGCCTATCGGTGACGATCACGATGCTGATGTCCACCCTGTTGCTGTCCAATTTTTTTGTGATACAGCGGCGCAAGCCGATACTCATCTGGGCCTTCTTGCTCTGGTATTTGGTGTTTGAGGGCGCATTTTTATCGGCTAACTTGTTGAAATTCAAGGATGGCGGTTTTATCACGGTGATGATCGCCTCCGTGCTGTTCTTCCTCATGTTCGTGTGGGTGCAGGCCAAAAAAATCAAGGACCGATTTATCCAGAACATAAAAATCCGCGACTACCTCGATCAACTCATCACGCTGAGCAACGACGACCGGATACCAAAGTATGCCACCAACCTCGTGTTCCTCAGCAGTGCCAAGTCGGTGAAAAAAGTGGAGGAAAAAATCTTGTACTCCATCCTCCAGACCCAGCCCAAGCGGGCCGACGTGTACTGGTTTGTACACATCGAAGTGACCGACGAGCCGTACACGATGGAGTACCGGGTGAACGTGATCAGCCCAGACGACGTGTACAAAGTCAGTTTCCGCCTCGGCTTCCGGGTGGAGCAGCGCATGAACCTGTTCCTGGAAAAAGTGGTGGAAGAACTGCTCGAAAATGGCGAACTGAACACCGAAGCCCGCTACCATGTGGGTCATGGCTACATCCCAACCGGTGATTTCAAGTTTGTCCTCATCCAAGAGTTCTTGTCACACGAGAACGACCTGCCCGTGCTGGAGCAGATCGTGATGAGCATCTACCTCGCCGTCAAAAGCCTCACCGCCTCGCCCCAAAACTGGTTTGGCCTCGACAGCGACTCGGTGGAAGTAGAAAAAGTGCCGCTCGTGCTGCGCCCCGTGAAGGATTTTAAACTCACCAGACTGCCGTGATAACGATGAACTATGAACGAGGAACCATGAACGGCGCGGTGTCCACGTGGTTTATTCATAGTTCCTCGTGCATAGTTCTTCCATGAAAATTCTCGTCCTCCGCTTTTCCTCCATCGGCGACATCGTGCTCACCAGCCCGGTGCTGCGCTGCCTGAAGCAGCAGTTGGGTGCCGAAATTCACTTCCTCACCAAGCGGCCTTTTGCCGCTGTGGTGGAGCCTAACCCGTATGTGGACAGGGTTTTTACCTTTGAAAAAGAAGTAACGGAGTGCCTACCTGATTTAAAATCAGCGCGTTACGACTGGGTGATTGATCTCCACCACAACCTGCGCAGCCAGCGCATCAAACTCGCGCTGGGTCGCCCGGCGCGTTCGTTCGACAAACTCAACTGGGAAAAATGGCTGCTCGTCAACACCGGTATCGACCGTCTGCCCGATGTCCACATCGTGCAGCGGTACATGGCTACGGTGGCACATTTGGGCGTGAAATATGACGGGCAAGGGCTGGATTATTTCATCCCACCTGACCAAGAAGTGAACCCCGCCGACCTTGACTCTAGTTTGGCTGAGGGCAACTACGTCGCCTTCGTGCTGGGTGCCACACACGCCACCAAGCGGCTTCCGTTGGAAAAAATGGTGGACATCTGCGCCGGCATCCAGCGCTCCATCGTGCTGCTGGGTGGCAAAGCAGAAGCGGCTACCGCACAGTTTTTGGTGGGAAAACTCCTCAATCAGGCCCTCGTGGATGTTTCTGGAAAATGTACGCTCCACCAGTCGGCTTCGCTCGTACGCCAATCGGCTGTCGTGCTCACCCACGACACCGGGCTGATGCACATTGCCGCCGCGCTGCGCAAGCCCATCGTGTCGGTGTGGGGCAATACGGTACCTAAATTCGGGATGTACCCGCTCTACCCAGATGGTATGGATCGGAACAACTCCATCGAAGTCCTCGGTTTGCGCTGTCGGCCTTGCTCCAAGATCGGCTACGACCGCTGCCCGAAAGGGCATTTCAGGTGCATGATGGAGGTGGATGTGGAGGAAGTGGCGAGACAGGTGGAAATGGCCTGATCTATCGCAAAGGCAAAGCCCGCACTTTCGCAGGGCGTTCATTGAACGAGACCAAGGACCCAGCGGTTAGTTCTGCCTCAAATTGTCGCAAGACATTGACGGTCAAATCTCCGACGAGGCGCGGGAAGGTGGAGGCGGTCCTGATTTGCAGCACACTTGGGTAGGTGTCTCCACTAAAAGCGAGCATCCTGCTGAAATCAAGGTCGTTGGTGAAGATGATATAGCCGTTTGATTTCGCCCACGCCATGATCTCCTCATCCGGCGCAGTGATTGCCCCGACCGTTGACCAATGCAGGGCAAAAAGCCCGTTGGCTTCGAGGAAAGGCACCCAAAAAGGCGTGAGGTTCATGTCGACAACTATTTTCATGCGGCAGCCGACACCATGATTTCGACCTCACGATCCTGTGTTCGCATGGCTGCGTACTCCAGAGCAGCATAGATGTCATCTCGCTCCAAGTACGGGTAAGCCTCCAATATCTCTTCGATGGTATGCTTTGCGGCCAGCAGTCCGATGATCGCGCCGACCGTCACGCGCATACCTCGGATGCAGGGTTTCCCGTCCATGATTTTTGGATCGACGGTAATTCTTTTCAGGAGAACATTCATTGCGATGATGTTGTAAAAGTTGTGTGCAAAAGTAGGGCTTTATCTCACCACCGTCACCGAACCTTTCAGCAGCACCCGCTGCCCAGAGTGCAACTCCACCTCTGCCCACCAGGTGAACACGCCGGGCGTGGCCAGTTGGCTGCGGGCATAACCATCCCAACCTTTCGACTCATCGCCCAGCGGCAGGTTTTCCTTGTAAAACACCTGCCCGCCCCAGCGGTCGTAGATGCTGAATTGCCGGATGAGCCGGGCGCAGCGGCTGCCGTACAGCGTGAAGCGGTCGTTTTCGCCGTCGTCGTTGGGCGAAAACACGTTTGGCGCGTAGATGTGGTAGATTTCACCGCCCGGCGCGGCCACCTCGGCTACCGCCCGGCAGCCAGCAGAATCCACCGCCAGCAGTTGGTACACTTGGCCCTGATCGGGCCGCAACTCCACCGTCGGGCAGTCGGCGCAAGCCAAGCCCTTGCTCGGCTGCCACGCGTAGCGTACCGGGAACTGCGAGGTGTGGCTGGCTGTGGCCGTCATCACGCCGCACTCTGCAAGCGTCGTATCCAGCCTAATTTTCAGTAAAAAAGGGGAGGCTTCGGGTACCTGCACCGTGTCGCTGCTTTCGCAGCCCTGCGCGTTGCGCACACTGAGGGCGTAGCGGCCAGCGGGCAGTTGGTCAAAACGAGTCGAACCCGACCAGTTGCCGCCGCCAAGCCGAGCCTGCCAGCCGGGCTGCGGATTTTGGATTTGAATAGCACCGATAGGCTTCGCGTTGCAGCCGCCGGGGGCAATCTCGATGTCAAAATCTGGGGGCGCAACCAGTTCAAGTTCTACCCGGTAAATCAGCACACAGGCCGCTAACGAGGGTTCCTGAAAAGCGTAGGTACCCGCTTTTGTCAGTTTGGCTCCGTGCACTGCGAGCGTATCGCCTGCGCAGATGCTGTGTTTTTCGGGAATAAAAAGCGTGTCGGCATTTTGGATGATCATCACCGTCAGTGCGGTATCGCAGCCGACAGCGGCCCCGAGTGTGTCGAGGTAGGTGCCTGGCTGCGAGTACGTTGTGCCGCTGAAGACGACCGAACTGCCGGGGCAGATGGTGGCGGTTTTGTTGACCGCCACCAGCAGCTGCACAAAAATGCTGACCACGAGTGCCGTATCGCACCCCACCGCAGCGGGTATCGTGTCGAGAAACATGCCCTGCTGCGTGTAGGCTACGCCGCCGAAAGTGGCCGAACCGCCGGGGCAGATGGTGGCGGTTTTGATCGAAGGCACCAGCGATTGGGTGAAAACCGTGACCGTCAGCGCGGTGTCGCAGCCCGCCGAAGCGGTGATGGTGTCGAGGTAGATGCCGGGCTGGGTGTAGGTGGTGCCGTAGAGCGTGGTGGAGCCGCCGGGGCAGATGGTGGCGGTTTTGGCGGCGGGTATCAGGGCTTTCGTGAAAACAGTGACCGTCAGCGCGGTGTCGCAGCCTACCGAAGCAGCGATGGTATCCAAGTAGATGCCGGGCTGAGTGTAGGTGGTGCCGTAGAGTGTGGT
>JAYSUY010000180.1:0-2192 GCA_043718855.1 Saprospiraceae bacterium
GGTGAAAAAATGGCTGACCTCAAATGACCGGGTTATTGCTGGCGCGTCCCATAGTGCTCACCTGCGTTGCAGCAGGAAACGGCGGTTGGTTTCTACCACGCTGCTCGTCACGACTTCCCAGCCGTTGCTGTAGAGAAAGTTGAGGCCATCCACGAGGCTACGGAAGTCAACTTTTTTGCCGTTTGCATCGCTCAGGAAGTCCTTGCGAGGCTCGGCTTGGCCGTAGTCCACGCGCAGGGCGCAGCTACCATCGGTGCGGTAGGTGGGATCAAGTTCGAGGTAGTTGCCAGTGTTGGAGGGGTCGAGTTTTACGCCTTCAACATAAACTTGAGCGGCGGCAAACAGGCTGTTGGCCAGCAAAATGGAGAGGATCAGTGCTTTTTTCATGGTGGAAAGTGAATGTTGTTGGCCGGCCCGATGGTTTGGGCTTTTTCAAAAAAGCCGCTTGTCAGCGGGCCGATGGTGAATTTTAGCACAAAGAAAGTGGCCACACAGGATGCAAAAAAGTGCCTTAACCCGGACTTAGGATGGGGTTAACCAGATTTAACTGCCCTGCCCTCACTTCCCACCCCTCCCTACACGCTCCTCATTGATGCATTACCTTCGCAGCATGGAAACTTTGCTTCAATGGGACACTGCGCTGTTCCAATTCATCAACGGCAGCCTGAGCAACAGCCTGTTCGATGTAGTGCTGCCTTGGTGCCGCGAGCGGTGGTTTTGGGCACCGCTGTACCTGTTTGTGGCCGCTTTTTCCTGGGTCAATTTTGGTCGGCGCGGCTGGTGGGTGGTGCTGGGCATTGGCGTGGCAGTGGCGATGGCCGATTTTACGAGCAGTAGTTTGATCAAAAAAAACGTGCAGCGGCTGCGCCCCTGCAATGAGCCAGCACTGGAAGGGCGGGTGCAACTGCGTGTGCCAGCCTGTGGGAGTGGGTACAGTTTCACTTCATCGCACGCGGCCAACCACTTCGCGGTGGCAGTTTTTCTGATCGGAATGTTCGGCAATTTGTCGCGCAAGATAAAGCCCGTGCTGCTGGCTTGGGCCGCGAGCATCGCGCTGGCACAGGTGTATGTGGGCGTACACTACCCCGGCGATGTGCTGTGCGGAGCGGTGTTGGGCACCCTAATTGGCTGGTGGGCTTCGACGACTTGGAAAAAACTAGGGTTTTCACCTACCCCTCAAACGGTGGTTTGACAAGAGACTGATCGGAGTGTAAATTTTTTTTATGCAAACAGGTTGTTTTTTTTGTTTCGACTAATGCGTCAATTATCGCCCCGAACGACTAAAACAACTAAATTTACCGCAAAACATCTAATTTTTACATCAAAACTCCCCTAAAACCCTCAGTAAGAAGGCAACGAAAATACACTAAGAATACGGTTGAAATAATTGACTTTTGTGCGCCCTTATCTGGGGAATTACTTCTAATCCATATTCAACTGTGTCACCTTTTCAAGCGCTTCTGCGGGATGAGAAAAATTTTACTCCTAGTCTCTCTGTTTGCGGCTCACGCTGCGCTATCCCAAAACGTAAAACCAACACCTGCCCCGACGAAGAAGAGCCAACCTGCTCAGTCAGCCATTTCCCGGCCCGGCAAGTTCAACGTGCCGCCTTCCGACAATCCATTCGGGTTGCCCAGTGTGAAGCGGCAGCCTATGTCGCCTTTTCAGCCCGTATCGACCGACGATGCCGTGCGCTTGGTGTACGATGACAACGGGCTTCCCATTCTTTTTCAAGGAAAAACCGCCGCCTCCAATGCTTCGGCTGATGCTGCGCTGGCATCGGAACAGGCATCGCTCTATTTTGCCAGTTTGCAACCGCCTGGGGTGAAAGTACCCACCGAGGAATTTTTGCCCGGCGAGGCGGAAGCCGATGAGCAAGGCAACTTGCATGTACGGCTCAGCCAAATATTCAAGGGCGTGGAAGTGTACGGCGGTGAAGTGGTGGCCCACACGAAAAAAGGCAGTTTTGAGATGGTGAACGGTCGCTACTACCCCACTCCATCGCTGACTTCGGTGGAGCCGACCATTCATGCTGCCGATGCTACCTGGAAGGTGATGGAACACATCGGCCCCAGCAAAGCCAAGACTTACTGTGTGACAAGGTTACGAACTTTTTCGATTAGGTGTGTGCTCATAGCTAAAGCATAATCACATCACAATGTGATCGTCAACACAAAAAATCACATCAAACT
>JAYSUY010000019.1:0-2486 GCA_043718855.1 Saprospiraceae bacterium
CGGTACATAAACTGGACCAGCGCATCTTCGATTGTGTATGTTTCTTCCATAGGCTGTAAGCCGAAAATGATTTGGATAGTCAGCTAAAAAATCGACCATAAAACACGACTCGAGAAGGCCTTATTGTTTTTTACGAAATATTGTTTCTTATTTTAACAGTTGGCTAACACCAGCCGCTGACTCAGCCGACCATCTCTTTCCATGTCAGCAGGGTTCCGAATCCTCTTTCCTGAAAATATTGACGTGTAGCTGTTTCTGCTCGATCGCTCGTGGCCAGCACGAAATCGCCTCCCCATGCACCGAGGCTTTTTACCTCACCCCAAAAGCCATTGAAATGCAAGTGTTTGGCACGAGGTAAGCCCAAAACTTGAGCGAGTATGCGTTCGTGTTCAGTCAGTGTCGCCTCGAAATCGGGGAGCGTGGCAGTGGTTAGGCAAGCACGGGTCAGTGTACTAATGTCGGTTACCAAAGCGGCATTGGCAGTGGTCCGCTCCCGGTAGCGTCGGATGCCCTCGCGGCTGTCCTGCTTTTTTCCCAGATATACGAAATATAGGTGGTCGGCAAACGGCGGGGCAAACTCGATTGCTTGCACCTGTGGTTTGCGGCCTTCGAGTAGTTGATACAAAATAGGCGACTCAGCGAATGCGCAGGCGATGTCGTAACCAGAGCCGCCCAGAGTATCGAACAGTACTGCGTAAGGGTCGGCTCCAGACCAGCGGCCCAGCGCAGCGATCAAAGTACTGCTAGTGCCCAAGCCCCAAGCGCGGGGAAAATCGGTCTGCGTCAGCACGTGCAAGCCATCTGTGCGACTCAAAAAATCAGGGCATTGGCGGCGGCAGGCGAGGAGCAAAGTGGCTAATGTATCGGCTGTGGGAGCATCGCTGCTGTGGAGGAGTTGTAGGCTGGGCAGTTCGTATTCTGCTGAAAACCAAGTGCTGTTGTCGCTGTCGCGGCTTTCCCACAACAACCGACTGGGCGTGTCGGTAGTCTTCTCGATGTGCAACGACTGCCCGTAGCGCACCGGGAGGGCCAGTGCCAGTGCACCATCTAGCACGAAGTATTCGCCAGTGAGCAGCAATTTGCCGTGTGCGGTGATGTGGTGGATGGAGTCGCTTGTCGGGTTGAGATTAGAAAAAATAAAAAAGGTAAGAATTACCACAAATGTCTCGCAAAGGCGCAGAGGCGCAAAGTTTTGATGCCGAATACGAGACAAGTCCGATGAAATTTAAGAGCGGTGAGGCTGCCACTACTCCAACTTACTGCACCATTTTGCCCTTCGGTTTGGTGGCGGGCGTTTCGCCGGGCGGCGGCGTTTGGCCCTCCTGCCCTCGACGGCGCATCTCGTCCTCTGTGACCGTTTCCTGCACATCTTTGAAGCGCACCTCCAGTTTGTAGTTGCGGTTCATGGAGCGCACCATTGGGCCGAACATGAGTTGCATCACCGAGTCGGCCCGCATTTTGGCCTTGTCGAGGATGTGCTCATTGTTGATGGCATCGTCGCGGAACTGTCGGCGGAGTTCGTTGAAGTTCCGGTTCATCTCATCGCCGCTGATGCCTGCCAGAAAACCCACATCCAACTTGTCCACACGCGGATACACCTCGTGCGATACGATGGTGGGCGGCGGCAGGGTCACAAAAATGGTCCCTTTCTTTGGGCTGAACGTCACGTCAAAATACTGGTCGAGTTTGAAGCCCGCCTTCATCACACTGATGGCCTCCACTCGGATGTCGGTTTCAGATACGGAAAAACCTAAAAGTTTGTACGACAAGGTTTTGTCAATGCCCATCCGGCTGCGAAGTTCGTAGGTAGCCAGTTCGGCAATGCCTCGGCGCACCTTGTCTTTCAGCATCCCGCGCGATGCACTAAAGTCCATGATCTCGGCTTTTCGGCGCAGCCGATCCACCATCGGGCGCAGACCTTCGTTGAGGGCAAGGCCGCAGGGGGTCTCCACATTTTTGCCTTTGGCAAACACTTCCCCGTTGTCGGCTTTGATCAGCGTTGCCAAAATCTGGGTGATGAAAAAGCAGGTGTACTTACCTGCTACTTCGTTGAACACCTGCACGGCTTGGTTGGAGTTGTCGCTGTACCAAGTTTCGTACATCCCTCCGGTGGTGTCCTTCAGGGCCACGAAATCATTGAAATACATGGTTTTAAGGTAAGGATGGTGCTTTTTGTATTCCGGTTCGAGTTCGCGCTTGAGGCTGTCGGGCAGGGCCATGCGGTTGGCGACGTGCAGCAGCAGCGACACATTGAAGTTGTACACCAGTTCGTCAAACTCCTTGCGGTACTGCTCCGGTTGCGAAAGTATGCGCAGCGTGGCCTCCTCGTTCAGGTTGGGCTGAAAATCGGACGGCACATAGGTGAGCTGTACGCCTTTGGCCTTCTGGAACATGGTGGAGAGCGGCCCATCGCCAAAAAACGTCTTGTAAATCAGGATTCCGCCGATGCAGACCAGCGCAACGAGCATCAGTTGTTTGCCAAAGGC
>JAYSUY010000181.1:0-5957 GCA_043718855.1 Saprospiraceae bacterium
TTGGCATTTCAAGTTAAAAACCTGTTTTTAAGAGCAATTTTAATGCGGATGCCCTGGATCAGATACCTACCTCTACGGCTTGTCCGGGCAAGGTATGCCATCGTCGGTTTTTCCATTGCAGTCATTGTCCAATCTATCGCACGTTTCTGGGGCACCGGGATAGACCGCAGGGTTGGCATCATCGCAGTCCTCGTAACTGAAGTATCCGTCGCGGTCGCGGTCTTGGTAAAAAAAGTCTTGGGCGAAGCGGAAGGCCTCCGAGCCGACTTTGGTGCCAACGAGCCGGCCCGGTATGTCATCGAACGGCGGGTGGGTGCCTGCCCAGATACGCGACAGGCTCGCTTGGTCGGCGGCATCGCGATAGGTGGCCCATTGCAGGGAGACATTCACGCTCGGGCCTTTTTCCAGCCGAAGGAAATTGCTGTCGGCCTTGACCCGGAATTCGCCCAGCCCACCGGGGAAATACGCATCGCCAGTGAGCAGGGTAAGTACCTCAGCAGCCGAACAGGAAAAAGCCGAATGTTCGGAAATGTACCCGGCGTATGGAGGCGTAATGAACGTTTTGGACTGGTAGGGATACCAGTTTTCGGCCAAAATCCACCCGGTGCCAGCCGTTTGAGTGGGCGCTAGGTAACTCGGCAGATCAGGCATCGAAAAAGGCCCTTTCCAAGCAAACAGTTTGATCTTACCCACATTTTCCTTCCGGTCGCCAGCCAGCGGGTCGCCTTTTTTGACCAATTCTATCCGTCCGGGCAACAGCGGGATGCCTGCCGGGTGGTACGCTGGCAATTTCGGATCGGAACTTTGGCCAAGATCAGCCAAGTAGCGCACTGCCGAGATCGGGCGTACGCTGTTGTAGAACCGCTTGATACCCCATGTCGATATGGCTGCATCGTGCAGGGCACCACCGAGCGCGAAGTACGCCTTGACATCCCATTCCAGATCGTTCAGGAGGCGGCCTTTGCCGTTGAATTTTTTGACCAAGCCGGGTTGGTCGCTGACATAATTCAGCAGGGTAAACCAATGCCCCGTCGTGGTTTCGGCATTCGGCCCTTCGGCCCAAAACTGCGCAGCCACGCGGGTAAAATCACCTCGCGGTACGATTTGGGGGGCATACGGCTGTCCGGTGCGGGGGTTGATCTCGTGTCCCGTGCCTGCGTCACGACCGGTTTCTATCTTGTAAAAATCGCGCAGTTCTGCCAAGTTTTGGGGGTAACGCTGCACGTTGCCGGTGCTGCGTGGGGATATATCCCACTGCACGCCATCGCTGGGGTTGAGTAATGCAGACCAAGCAGCGACCAGCGCAAAATTCCAAGCGTAGTCTGGCGAAGTACCACCGTCTTTGACGGTATCTAAGCGCGGCAGAAAGTCAGTGCCCGGGTCGTGATACACCCATTGCTGCTGTCCGGCGCGTTGGTGAACGATCAATTTCTGTCTGCTCAAGGCAAAGGGTCGTACGCGCCCCCAATCGGGACACTGAAAGGCCTGGGTGGAGGTAACCGGCCTGCCGGCTGGATCAACGGAGCCGAGGTATTCGATCAGCGGTTTTCCATTGCACTTGCACTCCAGCATCCGGTGGCCATCCTGATCGATGGCGACTTTCAGTTTGAGGGGTTGCCAAATGTTCGGATCCAGCAGCGGCGGAGGGCCGGGCACGGCGATGTCCAAGGGCGGGTTCACCGGCTGGTAGACTTTGCTCCGGTAGTTGCCCGATTCGTTTGCCCCGTCCTGCTGGGCCATCTGGTTGATGCATTGAGCCAAATAATTGCCCAGCGCCGCAGGGGAGCCTGACTCATAATCAGATGAGTGGTCCCCAGTATCGTACCCGTGTTTTTTCATGATGTCTTGAAACCGGGCCACCGCCCCGCCACTGTTGGGCGAATGGGAGTATCGGGCCGTCAACAGCCGGTATGCTGCAAAACTCATGGCCTCTTCACGGGCCGCTTCGATGTCCTTCGGCACGGGCACTTTCTTGCATGGGCAGGTGAAACCTCCGACGGTTTTGCCCAGCAGGTAGGTGTCGGCCTCCTTGTCGTAGGCCGCCCAGATGTCGTAGAGGGCGAGGGAAAAATGGAAGAGGTTGCGGGCCTGCACGGGTGGCCGGGCGAGGTCTTCCATGATCGTTTCAAGTACAGCCTCATTCCATTCGCGTGCTATGGAGTGCTGGGCGACAAGTGTTTGGGAAAAAAATACGAAACAAATGAACACGAGCAGTCGTGCAATGGATAAGTGGTGCATAATGAATGGCTTAGAGACCCGGTGATATGGAGGGCTGCAAGGTACGACTCGCCCATGGGGATGCACCAATGGTCATTTTCGAGTTGTTCAAGGGATTTGAAATAGTCCTTCGAGGATAGCCCTGACTTGTCTCACACTATAGGACATTTTGATTTCACACAACGCCACTACGGCACAACGGCTTGACTTTGAACGGCATAGTATTATCGCCGTCGTGGCGTTGTGGCGTTGTGTGAAAAATGTCCAGTGGTATGGACTTGTCCATACGTTTGGCTCTACTGTCCGATTTTAGGCTGCTAATTTTTAAAAAACTCAACACCATTCTCACCCACGAAGCCCCACTTCCCTTTTTTCTTCACTTGTAGCAGCACAAAAGACCATCTGGAACTCACTGGCAGGTTGGCGTACACATCAACCTCTTCGTACACGGCTAGAATGGGTGGGTAGTACGTGGATAAAATGGTATATCCTTTCTTATCGCCTTTAAAAGTGAGGTAATGAGAGTCTTTCCATGTGTGTTGTTTGATATCAGTATACTCGAATGGGATGAGCACCTCATTTTTTTCATTGACTATTCCTACTTGTTTACCCTTCCTCACAGTAAAAATGTATCCATTTTTATATTCGGAATAGCCCGTTTTTAACACTTGGTCATATTGCGGTGCCAGAACTTCTGCACCATTTTGCTTGATGATCCCATACTTATCCCCTTTGCGGGTGATTAGTCGCTCCAACTTACCAGCATCGGCATACACTGAATCATACCCGTGTTTTTGTGCCAGAAGCCTAAACATTTTGTTTAATGGCATAGCCCCTGTTCTTTCCATGACTTCTGGATATTCTGTGGGTGCTGTGTCATCATCACCACTCGGTGGTGGTGCTTGTTGGCTTATTTTGCCATTGTAGTCAATGAAAACAGTTTCATCTCCCTTTTTACCCATGAATCCTCCAGAACCGCCATCGGAATACCTGATCTCATCGTATTCGATGGGCGTTAGTTGACTGCCAGTAGAGTTTAATAGCCCCCACTTGCCTGCTTTTTTGACGACGAATAACTTGGGGAGCCACCTGTCATCTATGATTTCATATTCAACGGGTAGAATTTGCTTGCCCCCCATATCATAGGAACCGCATAGATTCTTGTTCCAAACCGTGATGTGATTCTTGATAAACATCAGATTATTGTCCCTCGTAAACTCAATTTTAGTAAACTGGTTGGGGATGACGGCCTTCATGTCAGGAGTCATCAAACCCATCTTTCCGTTTTGCGAAAAGCAAGCGAGGGCCGTTTTGTTTTCTCTGCTGTAAAAAAACACGCCAACACTATCAAACTGTGGCTTCACGATGACCTTGCCCAGCGTATCGGCATAGCCCCACTTGTTTTTTACCCGATACGGAATCATTAAAGGATAGGTATTGACATTTCCAACTGCTTGAGCCAATGCCTGTATGGATGGGAAAATGAATAAAGCCAACAGGCAGAATCGAGTAAAACGGTGCATATGGAATGAATTTTAGTGAGTTTATGATGCGTGGAAAGGTGCCAAAAGTAGGGAGACTTTTCAGGTCAGTTGTCAATGCTCTTTTGGCGCAGTCGGCAGCAGGTGGTGATGAGGTGCGACTCGCCGATGGGCATGTACCAGTAGTCGTTTTCGAGCTGTTCGAGGGAGCGGGACATGGCTCATTTATGGTTTTTTGACTACAACCAAAGCAATGCAGATCCACTCACTTTCGCAAGTGTTTGTTGAGTTCGGCAACCAATTGATAGACCGTAGTACAAGGATTTTGATCGGCGGGCTGACTGTTGATTTGTTGTTGGTGAAGCCGTTCCGCATGGCGAAGAGCGGAGGCTTGGCTTGACTTTGGACCATCCAGCAAGCGGTGATAAATTGCTCGGCAAAATTGTACTCCTTTGCCATGTCGCTCATAGGATATGCCCCAATGCTCACTGAGGAGTTCATAATATTCCTCTCTGGTCAAGGCAGATTCTAACAGTTGGTAATGCAGCACGAACCACAATTCAAAAGCATCGTTGGAATAAGCAACTCGGAACCCCTGTTTTTCAGCCAATTGGACGGCTTGGTTAAAATCCACTCGCTGCTGAGTCGCATCTTTTTCTTTGTCAAAATCCATGTCAAATACAATCCAGACTTCCCTTTCAGCATCCGTGCCTTCCTGATTGACTCGTTCAATGGCTTGCTCTACCAAGCTTGTTTTTGAACGGCCAAAGCCGAGCGCCTCTACCTGAGCAGTGGCCACAGGAAATGAATTGAAGTAACAAGGCTCTGTATTTACCCCTTCGCAGATGATGAGGAACCGTTTGGTATTGGCAGTACGACTCTCCATTGAGTATGCACTTTCCCTGCTTGTCCGGCGGTTCCAAGCCTTATTTTGATCCGTTTTCTTGGTGTTTTTTGCCATGATCATCGAAGGTGAAAGCCCAGTCAAACTGGTTGGTGAAGGGAACCGCGCCGTATCTGCCTTGCAAATAGTCGCTTTCCAAAGAAGCGTCGTTGCGCACGCCCTTGAACTCTACCAGATCAGTCAGGACACTCTGGCCGCTCTGGGTTTTCTCCACAAAAGCAATTTGGTCGCGGCGGAACAAGCCCTGATCCAGCAAGTGCGTGTCGTGGGTAGCTACAATGAGCTGAGCGTTGTGCGGGTTGGTTACAGGAGAGTGGAAAAGGTCAACGATCTCTCGGATCAACTTGATGTGAAGGCTCGACCCAAACTCATCCAAGATCAACACCCCTCCATGCTCCAAAACATTGATCAGGAAAGGGCTGAGCCAGAACAGTTTTTGTGTGCCGTAGGACTCTTCGTTGAGCATGAAGGGGACTTCAATGGCCTGTCCGCTTGCTTTGTCCGATATGTTTCTTTTGGTCACAACCACGAAGGGCTTCTTCCCTTGGGCGCTCATTTTTTGGTGATACTCCTTGGCTGCACCGCTCAGTTCCTCCTCAGGTACATCCACATTGCCTAAATCCTCGATGCCCAAGTCAGACCTTTTCAGCACCTCGGCCATTTTTTTTCGCATGCTTTCACCCCTAAAAGCCTCCATCGCTATAGTCTTGGCAATGGTATCATCTATCCCGGTGTGTACGTAGTATTGTTCCGTAAAGTAGCGGCTTATTTTTACAGCGGTAGGACCGTTGAACGCTGCCACCAAAGGTAAAAACAAGGCATTGGCGCGGTACAGCGGAGGTATCTCGTCTTTGCCGATAATGAGCCGCGCTCCCTCCTTGAAAGTACGCGTGTTCACCTCAATTCCTTGCTCGTCCCGCTTAAAATGGTAGGATTCTGGCTTTTTACCGTCGCTGGAAAATAGCCATTCACTTACCACGGCAGTCGCTGTTGCCTCAAACCCATAGCGGTAATTGCGGCCGTCCAACCTGAATTGAATCTGGAAAAATGTCGGTTTTTTGAAAGATACGGTATCCATGAAGTGTGGAGACAGCGCAGCCTGTAAAATATTTTCATCTTGCAACGAATGCCGCAATACCCGTAGAAATGCCGTCATAGCCTTGATCAGGTTGCTCTTTCCGCTGGCATTCGCCCCGTAGATCACTTTGCTTTTAACGACGCTCAGTTTGTCGGTAAGCCTACAAACATTGTGCTCGTCCAACTTAGGGTTTTTCGACTTGATGGGGGCGGCTTGCAGGTGCAGGGTCTGCATCTCTTGGAAGGAGCGGAAATTTGCTACACTAAACTCGATCAAC
>JAYSUY010000182.1:0-5956 GCA_043718855.1 Saprospiraceae bacterium
CACCGACTTGCCCGACTGGGGCGAGCGCATTGAGCGCATCGCTGATGAAGCACCTATTTGGGACATCGGATTCGCGGTGAGCAACCCGATGTGGATGCAACTCATCCTCGAGCGCATCATTGAGCGGTATGGTTTGCGGGACATTCACGAAATGTGGCCCAACTTCTCTGTGCTGGTACATGGCGGGGTTTTTTTCGAGCCGTATCGACCTACGTTCGAGCAGTTACTGGGCCGTCCGGTGCAGTACATGGACAGTTACATGGCTTCCGAAGGTTTTTTTTCGTACCAAAACCGGCCCGATACGCGTTCCATGCGCCTGCTCACGGACTGCGGGATATATTTCGAGTTCGTGCCATTCAATGCCGAGAATTTTGATGACAACGGTGACCTGCGCAGCCCACAGCCCCACAGCCTGACGCTGAGCGAGGTAGAAGAAGGCCAACATTACGCCCTGCTAATCAGTACCTGCGCTGGCGCTTGGCGCTATCTGCTGGGAGACACGGTGCAGTTCACTGATGCCCAACGCGCCGAAATCCGCCTCACCGGGCGCACCAAACAGTACCTCTCCACCTGCGGCGAACACATTTCGATTGACAACCTGAACGAGGCGGTGCGCCGCGCCGACTCCGCCCTGCGAGCCGGTGTGCGGGAATTTACCGTAGCCGGTGTGCGGGAAGGCGGCTATTGGGCGCACGAGTGGTTTGTTTCTTGCGAAAATCCGGCGGTCGTAGCCACCGACTTTGCCCACGCGGTGGATGCCGCACTTTGCGACCTAAACGAGGACTACGCCATCGAACGCCGCTACGCGTTGCGGGAGGTGCGGGTGCGCTTGCTGCCCAACGAAGCGTTTCTGGGCTGGTTGGCCAGCCGGGGCAAACTGAACGGACAGGCCAAAGTACCGAGGGTGTTGAAGGGGGAACAGTTGGCTGATTTTCAAGTGTATCTGGCTCAGTAGCTTACGTCATGTACGGAATACTTGGAACAAGTAGCGGTCATGTTTCAGTTGGGAGTAAAAGTTGATAGCCCACAAAAGTGGTCGGTGGTATCGGCGGTTGCGGTCTTTTCGGTGTTCTATTTGTCTCGTGCGTAACATGAGTGAATTGTACAACCCGAGAACCGCTGTACTGCCAAGGTTTGAGATGCGCCCCATTTTACGGCACTCAAAACAAAACCCGCAAGGCTTACGCTGCCCCACATTTGCGCCCTTGCAGACCGAAAACGCTTCTCCAGAATTGGCCTACATTTGCCGCACTCGAATCACCGGATCACCACCATCCACACATCCACCACACAATGGAATACCGCATCGAAAAAGACACCATGGGCAAGGTGCAAGTGCCCGCCCACGTGTACTGGGGCGCACAGACCCAGCGCTCCATCGAGAACTTCAAAATCGCCCGCGATACCAACCGGATGCCCATCGAGATCATCCGTGCCTTCGCTTTTTTGAAAAAAGCCGCTGCTCTTACCAACTTCGAGGCGGGTACGTTGCCGAAGGAAAAATGTGACCTCATCGGCACCGTCTGCGACGAAATTTTGGCTGGAAAACTTGACGACCAGTTCCCCCTCGTGGTGTGGCAAACCGGCTCCGGCACCCAGAGCAACATGAACGCCAACGAGGTGATCGCCTACCGCGCCCACGTACTTCATGGCGGACAACTCGCTGATGAACACAAGTTTGTGCACCCCAACGACGACGTGAACAAGAGCCAGAGCAGCAACGACACCTTCCCGACGGCCATGCACATCGCGGCCTACCAGATGCTGGTGGAGGTGACGATACCGGGCTTGGAGAAACTGCGCGACACCCTCCGCGCGAAGTCCGAAGCCTTCATGGATGTGGTGAAAATCGGGCGTACTCACTTCATGGATGCTACCCCGCTCACCCTCGGCCAAGAGTTCAGCGGCTATGTGGCTCAACTGGAGCACGGCCTTCGCACCGTTCGCAACTCGCTTGCTCACCTCAGCGAACTGGCCCTCGGCGGCACTGCCGTGGGTACTGGCATCAACACGCCGAAGGGTTACTCTGAAAACGTGGCCCGCCACATCGCCAGCCTCACCGGGCTGCCTTTCGTGACGGCCCCCAACAAATTCGAGGCGCTCGCTGCCCACGATGGCATCGTGGAGGCGCACGGCGCGCTCAAAACCGTCGCCGTCAGCCTGATGAAGATCGCCAACGACGTGCGGATGCTCTCCAGCGGCCCCCGCAGCGGCATCGGCGAAATTTACATCCCTGACAACGAACCCGGCTCCAGCATCATGCCCGGCAAGGTGAACCCCACTCAGTGTGAGGCGATTACGATGGTGGCTGCGCAGGTGATGGGCAACGATGTGGCCATCAACATCGGCGGCTCCAACGGTCACTTCGAACTCAACGTGTTCAAGCCCGTGATGATCTACAACTTCCTGCACTCGGCCCGGCTCATCGGCGAGGCCTGTGTGAGTTTCAACGACAAGTGCGCCGTTGGCATCGAGCCGCTGCGCGACAACATCGCCAAGCACGTCAACAACTCGCTGATGCTCGTGACCGCGCTCAACACCAAGATCGGCTACTACAACGCCGCCGCCATCGCCCAAAATGCGCACAAAAAAGGCATCACGCTGAAACAGTCGGCCCTCGAATATGAACTGCAAGGGCTTGATTTTCAGCACATGACCTCCGAGCAGTTCGATGCTTGGGTGAAGCCGGAGGATATGGTGGGGAGGTGAGGCGTGGCTGTACCCCGGAATGTTATTCCGGGAGTGCTTAGTTGGCAAGCCCCGCTGAGTACTTCCGGAATAACATTCCGGGATACAACCCAATTTCGCCATATTCAAGAAAACCTTCGCCCTTGCCGTGCAGAACTCGCGTCCCAGCCGCCGTCGGCAGCGGGCCAACTTTGCGTCATATTTTTTACCAAAAAAATTTCTGACGCATGAACAACTGCCATTTCACTCCCCGACTTTTTTCTCCATTTTTCCTGTTTTTTGCCGCCCTGTTCTGCCTGAACACAGGCCAAGCCCAGACCTCTCCGACCCCGAAGGAGAAGGTGGGTGTGCTGCACATCGACTCCAAAGGTTTCACGCTCGACCCGGTGCAGATGGGCAATCTGACGCGCCTTGAGTTAGACAAAACTGGACTTTACGAGGTGCTGGACAAGTACGATGTGGACTATTTGGCCGAAAAAGAAAGCCTACGCCTCGAAAACTGCTACGGCAAAATTTGTCTCGTCGAAACAGGCCGAAAACTGCGGGCCGACAAGATGCTCACAGGCTCCGCCGAACTGCTCGGCGAGCATGTGGTGATCACATTCCGACTCATTGATGTAGGCACTGAATCGGTGGAACGCAGCCAAGTAATGCAATTCCTGAACCTCCGCAATCAGGTCCAGTTGATGATCGAACTTACACTGCGCCAGATGTTTGGATTGCCGGTAGATCAAAATTTGCTGACCAAACTCACCAAAACCGACGACTACGAAAGTGCGCTGAACGTGCCAAATGTATCTCGACTCAACCTGAGCGGCCCACGCATGGGCCTCACGGTTTTTAGTGGTGAAACGGCCCGACGTTTTGCAGCGTCCCGTACAGAGGGCGGCTTGGAGGCTACATCGGTGATGTTCCAATTTGGGTACCAGTTTGAGACAACGTACCTGAATCAAGGCGGTTTGCAAGCCTTGTTCGAGTTTATTCCCATCATCACCGGGCTGGATCAGGGCCAAGTACTGCCCAGTGTGAGCATTCTGCATGGGGTGCGGAGCAATCGGCGGGGCTTTGAGTTTGCTTTTGGCCCCATTCTCTACCTCTCGAAAGAGGCAGAAGGTTTTTACCAAGATGGCCGCTGGACGATGCTTTCCGACTGGCAAAAAGCGAATCCCAATCAGATTCCGACGTTCCCAACCAAATTTGAATTTGACAACCGAGGTACGCCCAAGATGAGTTCGTCCTTCGTTTTTGCCTGCGGCAAATCCTTCAAATCGGGCAAACTGAACATCCCTGTCAACGCATTTTACATTCCCAGCCGGGGCGGGCATCGCTTCGGGTTGTCGGTGGGATTCAACGGGCGAGGGTAGAGGCGTTGACTGGAGACACACCGGGATGGCCGGTGATTATAGTACAGCAGAGAACTGGCGGTAGCATGGCACAACTTCGTGCTACCGCTTTTTTGGGGGCAACCATTTGTAAAAAAAACAGTTAGGCAGTAATCATTTCACCCTTTTCATTGTCACGCTCCATGAAAGTTGCCGCCATCCGCCGCGCCCATTTCAATGCCGCACACCGTCTGCACAACCCCGCTTGGAGCGACGAAAAAAACCGCGCCGTATTCGGCCTGTGCAACAACCCCAACTATCACGGCCACAACTATGAGTTAGAGGTGAAAGTCGTGGGCGAGATTGATCCCGACACGGGCTATGTGATCGACCTCGGCTGGTTGGCTGACCTCATCAAGCGCGAGGTGGAGCACCGCTTCGATCACCAGAACCTCAATTTGGATACCGAGGAGTTCAAAAGCTTGAACCCGACCGCTGAAAACATCTGTGTCGTCATCTGGCAAATCCTGCGCAGACACCTGCCCGAACGCTACGACCTGCACGTCCGCCTGTACGAGACCCCCAGAAATTTTGTGGAATACCCCGCGTGAACAATGAACTTTGCTCCGACAAACAAACCCTTCAGAGCATTACCAAGACCTCGTTATCGTTCATAGTTCCTCGTTCATAACTCCTCCTCCTGATGCGATACATATTTCTGCTCCTTTCACTTTCGCTTGCCCTCTCCGCTTCCGCCCAGATGAAGCGCACCATGTACCAAGTTTTTGAAGTGGACTCCGTGAAACGGGTGACGCTCGATCTTGCGGGCATCTACGAATTGCACACTTGGGCAGGCAACAGCGTGATGATCGAAAACAACATCGAAATCTCCCACGCCTCGCCCGAAATCCTCGATTTTTTGATCAAAGAAGGCCGCTACGATGTGGTGTCAGACACGATCTCGCCCGCAGAGTGGCGCATTTACACCAAAATACGCGACCGAAAACCCATCAAAACACCGGCTGGGGAGTGTACGGAAATTGCCACGGTGAAGATATTTGTCCCGGATGCCTATCTCTGGTCGGACGACAAAACGATGCTCACGCGAAAAGAACAATAAGGTAGAGGGTGGAGGGTAGAGGGTGTCACGGCCTTCTACCCTCCACCCTATACCCTTCTACCTTTTTCTCGATAAATACGAGACAAACGCTTATGTCACAACTCATTGAACTCGTCGTGCTGCCCGCTGAACGCCACGACGAACCCCTGCTCCGCCAAAAAGCGGCCCGCCAGACTGGCCTCCGCCCAGAGCAAATCACCCACCTCGACATCCTGAAAGCATCGCTTGATGCCCGTTCTCGTCAGCCCGTATACCGACTGCGAGCCGAAGTATATGGCCTCAGTGATGTGTACACGCCCGAACCTGCATTGCTCTCTGGTTTCCACCCGGTAGATGGAAAGCGCGGCAAGGTCATCATCGTCGGTGCTGGCCCTGCCGGGTACTTTGCTGCGTTGGAATTGCTCGAACTGGGCATCCAGCCCATCGTGCTGGACCGAGGCAAGGATGTGCGTGCCCGCCGCCGCGACCTGCGCGACATCCAGCAGTTCGGTATCGTGAATCCGCACTCCAACTACTGCTTCGGCGAGGGTGGCGCGGGTACTTACTCAGACGGCAAACTCTACACCCGCTCCGTGAAGCGCGGCAACGTGCTGAAATCGCTCCGCTTACTGGTAGAGCACGGCGCGACCTCCGACATACTCGCCGAGGCTCACCCGCACATCGGCTCCAACAAACTGCCTGGTGTGGTGCAGAACATCCGCGAGACCATCCTTCACTACGGCGGCGAGGTGCATTTCGGGCAGTGTGTCACAGATTTTATTTTGGGAAATGGGCGTATCGCTGGGGTTGTCACGGAAGCCCCCCCCAGCCCCCCCGGAGGGGGGGA
>JAYSUY010000183.1:0-5947 GCA_043718855.1 Saprospiraceae bacterium
TCGGAACACAACAACCGCAAGGCCAAAATAGAAAGTCACGAGTACCACATCCTCCACATCAACATCTTGGGCGACCGGGTCATCAGGGTGCCGCTGCGCGAATTTTTGACTGCCGATGTGGATTTTGAGTATGACAACCGCAACCGTTGTCTGGTCGGAGCAGGGCTTTACGGCGACAAAAACCGGGAACGCGCCAACGGCACTTTTTACTTTCGAACGGTACCAAGTGATACGGCACAAGTGCTTCGTTACGAGCCTTTTGACGATAAATTTATGTCGGTGCTGCGGCGCAAAAATGTAGAATCCGATACCAAAGGAATTGACGATGCAGAGGTGAGTCAGTTGGTGCTTCGCGCCGATGGCGGGGCGTTGCTGGTCGCAGAACGTCAGCATGAAATACAGCGCGGTGCATCAGCAGGTGGGCGTGGATTTTGGCGTGACGGGGTGCGGGCGGTCGTGGATTTTTACTACGACGACGTGTTCGTGGTAGCCCTCCAGCCAGATGGCCGAGTACAGTGGAAAACGGTGCTGAACAAGAAGCAATACTCGCAGGACGACGACGGCACGTTCTCCTCATTTTATATTTTCAAGCGGCCCGATGGCCTCCGTTTTCTGTTCAACGACGAGATCAAGTACGACAACACTTGCAGCGAGTATGTGGTGAACCCGCTCGGCGAATTTGATCGAAACGGCCTGCTCAACACCGAAAACCAGGCCCTCCGCTTGCGCTTCCGCGATGCCCTGCAACTCAGTGCCTCGGAGTGTCTCGTGCCTTCGGAACTGCGCAACAAGTTGAAATTGGTGCTGCTGCGGTGGTGAGGTGTCGGCATTGGGGTCATTCGTCTTGGCCGTCATTGGAAACTACCATAGCCCCAACGCCGAATGACGTAGAATTAGCCGACATTGTGACCCGATTTTAACCATGACTTTCACTACAGACCTCCTCCTCGGCACCCTGCTCCTCAGCATTTTGCATGGCATTATCCCTGGCCACTGGCTGCCAGTGGTGGCCTTGAAAAAACAATTCAACTGGTCGGCCAGCCTCACCCTTCGGGTAGCTGCACTGGCCGCTTCGGCACATGCCGTCAGCACTGTCGCGCTGGGCTTGGTACTGGCTTGGGCAGGTAGTTTCATGGCAGCACAGGTGGAGGCATTTACGCACTGGGTGATGCCGATTGGGCTGATCGGACTGGGTATTTTTTTCATGTACCAGCACCATACCCACCACCATTTTCACCTGAGCCACGAAGATGACGTGACCCACGCCTCGCCCCGCCGAGTGGTTGGGCTGCTCGCGCTGATGATGTTCCTCTCACCTTGTCTCGAAATCGAAGCGTTTTTTGTCTTGGCAGGAGCGCAGGGTTGGCGTACAGTAGCCTTAGTATCAGTGATGTACGCCATACTGTCCGTAGTCGGCATCACGCTGTGGGTAGCTGTAGCGCAGACCGGCCTTCAACGACTCAACTGGCACCGCATAGAACACAACGCCGGATTGATTTCGGGCGGAGTGTTGGTTTTGACGGGATTGATGTCGTTTTTTGCACACTGAAAATTAGGGGCGAGGATCGAGGGGGGAGACGTGAGGCCCGCTCCTTATCCCTCGCTCCTCGTTCCTCACGTCTCACGTTTCGCTCCTCACTCATGTACGAACTTACCAAGTCCGCCTTCGGCAAATACACCTGCTACCACCTGCACCACCCGGCTACCGGTACTGGTTTCAGCATTGTGCCAGAGCGTGGTGCCAATGTGTTACACCTTGATTTTCAAGGAAAAAACATCCTCGACGGCTACAATACGCCAGAAGAATTAGAGGTCGCCAAGTGGGGCAAAAGCGTTCTGCTCTTCCCCTTCCCCAACCGCCTTGACCGGGGCCAGTATATGTGGCTGGGGCGGGAGTACCAGTTCCCGATCAACAACGTGGCCACTGAAAATGCCATACACGGCTTCGTGCGCGACGAAGCCTTCGAGGTCGATTTCATTTTTCTGGCAAAAGACCACGCCAGCATCCTGTGCAGTTACACCTACGGGGGCGAGCGTGATTATTATCCTTTCCCGTTCTGCCTCGAAGTGGAATTTATGATCCACGATGACGGCACGTTTACGCTCGAAGCGGCAGTGGAAAACTTACACGACCAGCCCATTCCGATCGGTTTCGGTTGGCACCCCTACTTCCAGCTCGTTGCAGGTGCCGATGCCCACCAGATGCAACTGCCCGCCTGCGAAAAAGTCGACATCAATGAGCGCATGATTCCGACGGGGCAGCGCACGGCCTTCCCAGATTTTCAGCGAAAAAAGAAAGTGGGCGACACGTTTTTGGACACCTGCTTCCGCAGCACCCGCACCGCAGGTTCCTACAGCATGGTACTCGAAAGCCCCGATTCGCGCTTGACGATAAAAGCCTCCACTCGCCAATTTCCTTACTTTCAAGTATTTACACCGCCTCACCGGGCCAGCATCGCGCTGGAACCGATGTCGTGCAATGTGGATGCGTTCAACTCCGGCGAGGGCATCACGCTGGGCGTGGACGAGGAGTGGAAGGGGAAGGTGGAGTGCCGGTGGGAGTAAGGGGCCAGTGGCTCAGGCGAGCAGCGCAGCGATCTGGTTTTTAAACCACTTGGTGGATGCCAACACTTCCTTTTTCAGGTTGAACGGTTTCAAGTAGTCTCTCCTGAACTCGGTCTTCATGTCAAAAAACTTGTAAAACCGCTCGAAATCAGGGCTTTGGAGGTCCTTGACAATAGAGGCTACATCTTCATCGCGCAGATTCTCGTCGGTGTTGAACTCCTCGTAGGTTTTGCGGGAAGACTTCAAACCAGGTATGATGTAACCATCCGCCCGTTCATTTTTTTGCTTCACAATTTCCTGCACATAGGCGGTTTTATCAAACCCTTCGAGGCTTACCTCGGCGATGTTGTCCGGGTGGTATAGGTAGTTTTCAAAGTTGTAGTAGTGCAAAATGCGGTGCTTGGGGAAATGTTTCTGGATGCGCTCAATCTCGGTATCAGACAGGAAATCACGGTCCCGCAGGGAGGTGAAGCGGTTATCGCGCTTGATGTGCAGGAATACGTCTCGGGAGTCTTTCAGCCCCACGAAAATGGTGTCGGGCAGTTCAAGCAAGTTGTAAAACTCGTCATCTTTGTTTTCACAGACCACGATGCGCTTGCCGTGGAATATTTCGAACAAAAGGGATTTGGGTACGGCAACCTCATAGATATCTACCAGATGTTTTGCCTGTGGAGAAATAGTTTGAGGTAGATCGAAATCAAGGTTGTCAAAATCAAGGATTACAGCCAAGTCGCTTCTTTTGGCGTAGTCAATGAAGCCCAGCGAGTGAGATGCTGCCCAAAGTTGGCAGTTTTCGGGAATCCAGTTTTCGGTGATTTCAGCCAAAAAACTGGACTGGATGGCGGTGTTGAGGTGTAAATCCAGTTCATCAAAAAAGAAAACCGTGTCCTTGTACATCTCGCGGCGGCTCAGAAAATTGAGCAGCACGTTGAAGACCTCCTTCTCCCCCGCGCTAAGCAAGTTGTAATGGATTTTGGAATTCCCCTTCGTGAAATTGATTTGAGCCACCCGGCCTTCCAATGGCGGTGTGACTTCCACCAAGCGAAGTTGGGTGCCGTTCTGGTTGCCAAATATCCGCTCGAAGGCTTGGTTAATCGGATCGATGTACCGTGCCCGGATTTTTTCTGTGGAATCAGAGGTGTAGAAAACCTCGTTCAAAATGATTCCGGTAATGTGTTCCACATCGTTCTCGAAGCGGTCGTCGCGCTCGATGAACTGCCTGGGCCGGTCTGTGTCATCGCCGAAATTGAAGGCCGCAGTACCCAGCGAGGTCTTGGTCAGACGGGGGATTTGCCGAAAACTGGTGCGGCCGTAGAAACTGCCCGATGGAACAAACGAAGCCTCGTCGCCTTCGAACCTATGTAGGTCTCTATGCTCATCTTCAAAGGCAATAGAAAAATCAGTCGCTTCATCTTTTTTATAGTAGTCCCGGACTGTGTGACCCCTCAATTGCCGCGCAGTTTCGCTGTATGCTACGCTATCCAAGATATCTCGGCTCATACCTCTGCTGCGCGAGTTGATAAACTCGAACGCATCAAACACGCTCGACTTCCCCGACCCGTTCGCCCCGATCAGCAGCACCAACTTGGCAGAAGCCGGTATGCCGATCAGTTCGAGGTGGGTGAAGCGTTTGAAATTGCTCAGAGTCAGGTGGGCGATGCGCATGAGTGAGGTGATTTTTTCCACAAAAATCGAAAGATTTACAAAGCAGAGAGAATTTTAAAATTTAGCCTCATTTTTAACCCCGATAAATGCCTTGAAGCCACCCTCTCGCCTCTCACTCCTTACCCCTCACCCCTTCGCCCATGCTCGTAAAAACCTATGCCGGTTCTGTACACGGCGTTGATGCACAGATGATTACCATCGAAACCAACACAGGTGGTATGGTGGGCAACACCGACAAGCCCGGCGTTTTTATCGTGGGTCTGCCAGATAGCGCCGTGCGAGAGAGTTTGCCGCGCATTGAGGCGGCGGTGAAAAACTCCGGCTTCCGACTCCCGCGACTCAAGACCATCATCAACCTTGCCCCCGCCGACATCCGCAAGGAAGGCTCGGCTTTCGATCTGCCCATCGCGCTCGGTATGCTGGCAGGCAGCGGGGTGATTCCAGCCGATGGCCTCGACCAGTATTTCATCATGGGCGAACTCTCGCTTGACGGCTCGCTGCGCCCCATCAAGGGTGCGCTGCCCATTTCGATACAGGTGCGGAAGGAGAAATTCAAGGGCTTTATTTTGCCGAAGGCCAACGCCCGCGAAGCGGCCATCGTAAACGACGTGGAGATTTATGGCGTAGAAACCTTGCTGGAAGCGATTGACGTGTTATCTGGCCAGTCGGACATTAAACCGCTGATTGTCAATACTCGCGAGGAGTTTGCCAATGCATCAAGCGACTACGACGTGGATTTTTCTGACGTAAAAGGCCAAGAGAACATCAAACGCGCCCTCGAATTGGCGGCAGCCGGAGGCCACAACGTCATTCTCATCGGGCCGCCCGGCGCGGGCAAAACCATGTTGGCCCGGCGGCTGCCCACCATCCTGCCCCCGCTCACGCTACACGAGGCGTTAGACACCACAAAAATCCACTCCGTGAGCGGCATCCTGCCCGACAACTCCGCGCTCGTCACCACCCGACCCTTCCGTTCGCCGCACCACACCATCAGCGATGTGGCGCTCGTGGGCGGCGGCTCCGACCCCATGCCCGGCGAGATCAGCTTAGCGCACAACGGAGTGCTGTTTTTAGATGAACTGCCGGAGTTCAAGCGGCAGGTGCTGGAGGTGCTGCGCCAGCCGATGGAGGAGCGGCGCGTCACCATCAGCCGAGCCAAAGTCACGGTAGATTACCCGGCCAGTTTCATGCTAATCGCCAGTATGAACCCCTGCCCCTGCGGATACTACAACCACCCAGAGAAAGAGTGCATCTGTGGGCCAGGTGTCGTAAAGCGTTATCTATCAAAGATTTCTGGCCCGCTGCTCGACCGCATCGACCTGCATGTAGAGGTCACGCCAGTGAAAATCGAGGAATTGACCAACAGTGGCCCCGAGCGGCCCAATTTCACCAGCAGCGACATCCGCCGACGGGTGTTGCTGGCCCGCGAGGTGCAGGCCGAGCGATTCAAGGATTTGAAGGAAGTATACTGCAATGCGCAGATGCCGAGCCGCATGGTACGCGAGGTGTGCCAACTCACTCCCGAAGGGCTGACGCTGCTGAAAACGGCGATGGAGCGTCTGCAACTTTCGGCCCGCGCCTATGACCGCATCCTGAAAGTGGCCCGCACTGCCGCCGACCTCGGCGGTAGCCCCGACATCCGCATCGAAGATTTGGCGGAGGCGATACACTACCGGAGTTTGGACCGAGAGGGTTGGGCGGGTTAAAACAGAAGCGG
>JAYSUY010000184.1:0-2181 GCA_043718855.1 Saprospiraceae bacterium
GGTGGCATGGCTGTGCCTGCTCCGGGTATGTCCAACTGTTACTACCTCGTGCATACCTCGCTGCATAATGAATTTGATGCCAAGAACTTGTTTCCCATCCTTTACTGGTCATTAGTGGACATGAACCAAAACGGGGGTTTGGGGAAGGTGGTGAGCAAGAATAACGTCATGGCGGTGGGCGAACTTCCTTCGCCTGTGATCATCAAGCACGGCAACGGGCGCGACTGGTGGGTACTGGTGGGGGACTATCTGAACAACGTATACAAAACCATTTTGATTGACCCAGCGGGCATTCATGCGGCTCAGGTTCAGGCCATCACGCCCGAGGCTTTCGAGTCTCGCTCTGCCTTTCACGAGATTTCACCGGACGGCACTGTGTTCGTCAACAATGATGCAGGCGGATTGGGCCTATGGCTGTACCGATTTGACCGGTGTACAGGCCAACTCTACGACCCCAAACTGCTGCCCTACCCGATGGCTTCTCCGCCGTTCTCCAACGCTTTTTCTGCGGATGGTCGGTTTTTGTACCTCGGTGACCTGAGCATCATCTATCAGTTGGATATGCAGACATTGGACAGTGCTGATGTTCGATTGGACACCATTGCTGCTTACGATGCCGGCGCAAGCCCTTACCCTTCGTACTACACTTATTTTTTGCTTCCGGAGTTGGCACCGGACGGGAAGATTTACTACGAGCATTACGGGGCTTCTCAATCCTATCATGTGATACATCGGCCCGATCAGACAGGCTTGGCAGCCGACTTTGAGCATAGAGGCCAGATTATCCCCAGATGGCGCAACGGTACTTACTGCTTCTTCCCCAACTACCGTCTGGGGCGTTGGGACGACTCGCCTTGCGACACGCTGAGTTTTCGGCCACCGAACGATGATAAGTTTCAGCACCATACTTGGGCAGGAGGGGCTGAACGCCAAACGGGAGAGCCGCCGAAGGTTCTGAAATTCGCGCCTTCCTTGTACAACAAAACAACGGCTCCAAACGAGCCGCTAGAGCCGCTCACGCCTGCGTTGTTGGCGCAGCGGCGGATGACAGAAATCAAGCCGATGCGGCCAAATGCTGAACAGAAACCTGTTGACAAACAATAACTTGACGATGAAGAACAAAATTTTTGCATTGGCGGTGCTCTGCACTGCGACGTTCTCGCTTCTGGCACAGAAGCACGATTACAACTGGATACTGGGCGAAAACTGTGATTCCCCCAATGCAGTGTGTACACGTCGCGTCAGTTTTGAGCAGTTGCCTCCAAAGGCAGAGGCTTGGAACGATCAGATATCGTATCGCCGCGTCGCAATGACTTGCAGCGATTCATCCGGGCATCTGATTTTTTACGGCAACGGTGAGCAACTCCGCAACCGGAGCAGGAAGCCGATGAAGGGGAGCAACCTGATCAAGTTTGGCCCTCATTCGGGTCAAGCAGGTTGGGTGGTGGTGCCCTATCCAGGGCATCCCAATCGGTACTGTTATTTTCACATAGCATCGCCATCTGATTTCTTGATCTCGGCGGCCAATCAGAAGTTGTTTGCAACGGTGATTGATATGGAGGAAGACAATGGCTTGGGCGCGGTGCTGGCCCCCAGCGATTCGTTGCTTGATGTAAAAATTTCCCTCCTCCAAGCTTGTAAGCACGGCAATGGGCGGGACTGGTGGATCATAGCACCCATTGTTAATCAGCCAAAATTCTATACTTTTTTGCTGTCGCCAAAGGGGATCGAAGGGCCGTTTGTGCAGGATTTCCCAATCTCCTCTGGTGACTTCTCTGACTTGGTGTTCCCCTATTCGGCAGTAGCCTTGTCGCCTGACGGCGAGCGATTGGTGCGAATGCACGAGTTGGACCAGATGGCCTACTATGGCTTCGACCGCTGCACAGGGCTGTTTGAGTACAAGGGCAACATGGTGCTTGCACAGAGCGGGCCAACCTTTTTTTACGCCGTGTTCTCTCCCGACAGCAGGATGCTCTACGCTTCAGGTAGTGACATTTACCAGACAGACATGGAGGCGTGGCCGCGCAGCCCGGTTTTGTTGCGGCCCAACAACCTTTCAGCCTTCCCAGACACCACGCGGACCACCCAAATGCTGCTCGGCCCTGACGGTAAGATATACGTCAACCCCAATTTTTCGCCCAACAACATAGGCATCATACACCGCCCCGATTTTCCGGAGCT
>JAYSUY010000185.1:0-5939 GCA_043718855.1 Saprospiraceae bacterium
CAAATATCGACAACCCGTTTTTTCTTGATTGATTGAGGCAGGTTGTACTCAATAGCCTCTGTTATATAGCCGTCCTGCCTGATTTGTTGATTTAGAAATACCATTGTAATTTATTGAGTAGTGATTCGGAATGTATGCTGATTAAGGCATCGGTTATCAATACTTTTTGTAACGGCGTTTAGAATCCAAGTCCTTTTTGATGCCTGATTTGGACGCTAAAAAGAGGCAATTGGCACCCGAATAGTTCCTTTTTGAACAATTCAGGCAATCTTACCGTCTTCAGGTGGCTTGGTCAGCATACATTCTGAATCACTACCAAAATCGTTTACCTGCTCATCTTTTGTACTTCTCGATGGCTTCCAATATTTTCTCTTTGCGGTTCTCTGGGTCGGGGTGAGTGCTCTGGAACTCTGGCGTTCGGTTCGGCCCTGCGGAGCGTTTGAGTATTTCCATCACTCCGACGAGCGCTTCGGGGTTGTAGCCCGCTTGCATCATGAAGCGTACACCGAGGTCATCGCTTTGCAACTCCTGATCGCGGCCGTATTTCATTTGCAACATATTGGACACCATCTGAGCCAAGTAGCCGCCGTTTGGGCTGGAGGGGTCGTAGGTAGCCATGCTAACAGCACCTGTAAGCCCTTGTGCCAGTTCCATTTGTGCCAAACGCTCCGCGCTGTGGCGAGCCACCACGTGACCGATTTCGTGGCCCAGCACCCCCGCCAACTGATCTTCGTTTTCCAACTGTGCATAGAGTGCGGCGGTGATGAACACCTGCCCGCCGGGTAGTGCGAATGCGTTGATGGTCTGCTGGTCGGCCAAAAGGTGGAAATCGAATTTACCGTTGTACACCGTTTTGGCTGCATCGGTGTTTTGCACCAAGCGTTGACCGACGCGCCGCACGAGGTCGTCGTGTTGGGTGCCGCGCACCTCGCCGCCCATTTCAGCGATCATTTGCGGGGCACTTTGGATCCCCATAGCCACCTCTTGCTCGGTGGACATGTTGATGTGCTGGGTTTCGCCGGTGATGTCGTTGACCGAACTGCTGCTGAAGTAGCGGAACACGGCGAAACCGGCCATAACGAGGGCAATAATGAGCGTGGGCGGTATCCGAAAGCCGCCGCCTTGATTTCTTCCAAGCATAGTGTTGTGATGTTGTTGCGTTGAGTGGGCTGAGAATCACATGTTCTCTGCCACGAATGGGCTGAGGTCCTCAGGATATTCTTTGTCGTATTCGATATTGATGATGTCGAACGAAGTGATCATGCCCACCAACTCGTGGTCGTCGTTGACAATCGGCACGGCATGGAACAGGTGCTCGCGCAATACTTCTGCTGCCGCTCCGATATGGTCGTTGGGTTCGAGCGTGGCAATTCGGCGCGTCATGATGTCGGCGGCCTTCATCGTGCTGTACTCATCAGCAGATTTGCCGGTTTTGAACAAATCCCAAGGCGTGACAATGCCGACCAATTTCTTACCTTCTACCACAGGCAGGTGGTGAATGCGGTTTACTAAAAAAATGTCGCGGGCTTGGCCCAGTGTGTCGTCGGGGCTGAGTGTGACGAGGTCTTTGGTCATGATGGTGTGTATCGGTGCATTCAACATAGTGAAAGTAGGTGAGAGGGTGAAAAGAATTAGAAGTAAGGACTAAGAAGCGAGAGGTGAGGCCCGCGTCTTGGCCTTGGGTGAGTGAAGGTACGAGAAGCGAAGGTTAGAGGGCTTTTGCCTCTACTTTTTTCAAGGCCAAATTAGTAGCACACATGCTGAACGGCAAAACAATCAGAATTAAATCATTCTAAGAAAAAGAAAAAGGCACGCGCTGCCCAGTTGGGGGGTTGTCAGGTGCCAGATACTGGTCAATAATCAACCCATCACCAGTTAACCAGTTAACCAGTCACCAGTCAACCAATTACCCATTAGCGCCCCAAGTCTCTCGCCCGCTGCAAAGCGGCGTTGGCCCCAGCCACGATGTCTTCGTGCAGCGCGGTTTCGCGAAAAACTTGCAGCGCGGCCTCCGTGGTGCCGCCCTTGCTGGCGACTTTGGCAATCCAGTTTTCGCAACTCAGGTCAGATTTGTTGTACAAATCCACCGCGCCGGTGAAGGTCTGGCTCACCAAAAGTTCGGCTTCCGACTCCGAGAAGCCCATCTGCCCGGCGGCCTGTATCATGGCGTTCATAAAATAGTACACATAGGCGGGGCCGGAGCCGGAGATGGCGGTAGCGGCATCGATCATCTCCTCGCGCTCCACATAGAGCGTTTTTCCGGTGGTATTGAGCAGGTTCTGCACCATCACCAGTTCGATGCGCGTCACCGGGTCGGTGCTGGTGAAGGCCGTCACGCCCGCGCCGATTTGTGCAGGCAAGTTGGGCATGGCGCGGATGATTTTTTGTACGCCCAGCGCATTGGCGATGGCCTCCATGCGCACCCCGGCCATGATGCTGATGAACACTTGGCCCGGCTCCACGAGTTCGCGTATCTGCTCGAACAGGCGGGGCGAGTCTTGCGGCTTCACAGCCAAGATGAGCAGGTCGGCCTCCTTCACGCACAGGCGCGGGTCGCTGAAAAACCGCCCGTCGTGGTGTTGGCTGAGGTGGTTGGCTTTTTCGTAACTGCGGCACAGCACCATCATCTGGTCGGTGGTGACGATGCGGCTGCGCAGGAAACTTTGGGCGTAGGTGAGGCCCATGTTGCCGCCGCCGAGGATGAGAATTCTCATGGAAAAGTGACTGGTGAAGCGGTGACTGGTGATTGGTGACTGGTGGACTGGTAGACTGGTAACTGGTGATTTGAGGATGTAAGGACTTTACGCTTGGTAAAATGACGAAAGTGCTGTCGGGGCGAATATCCGGCATTTTTACTTTTGCAGTTCCGACTTTTGCCGCGTTGGCGGTCAATCAATCCACCAGTCATTGCTCTACCAATCACCAATCCACCAATCCACCAATCACCAGTCACCGCTCCACCAATTCACTTCACCATGAAAATCAGCGCTTTCTACCTCGCCGAACAACTTGATCTCCGCCGCCTGAAGGAGACCTACGCCGGCACGCTCTTGCAGGAAAACCCTTCCGAACTGTTTTACCAGGTGGACGATGACTGCTATTTCTACGCCTTCGACCACGGCGCGGTGGTGTTCGCCAACCTGAGCGACACTGACGTGAGCGCCAACCTCTCGCTGCTGCAGCCTTACTGCACCCGCCCGCTAGTGGAAAAACTCCGCGACGATTTCGAGATTCAGCACCTGCCGGGCAGCCCGCTGGCCTTCGGCTTCGACCGACTCGTGCTGCCGGAACTCAGCGAGCGGGTGATAAAAATCACCATGCTCAACGTGGCGTACTCGGTCACTTTGGATTTTTACTCCCAGCAAGCCGAGCAGTTGCTCTCTGAGATTCAAGGCTTTACGAACCAGTTGGAAGAAAAAGGCGACATCGAGATCAGCCGGAAAAACATGCTCCGCTTCATCGGGCGCGCGCTCAACAGCAAGAACCGAGTGGTCGAAAACCTCTTCATTTTCGACAGCCCCGACACGACTTGGGACGACGAGTACCTCGACCGCATCCACCGGGGCCTATCCCGCACCTTCGAGTTGCAGCCCCGCTTCAAGGAAATCGAGTACACCTTCAAAGTGGTGGAAGACAACCTCTCGGTGTTCCGCGAACTCTACCACCACCGCGAAAGCAGCAAGTTGGAGTGGATCATCATCGTGCTGATTTGCATCGAGGTGGCGGATTTGCTGATTAGCAAGTTGTTTTGAACGCGTGCCGGTTGAGCAAAAAGCACAGTGTATACCCTTCCGACTCGCGGGCAATGGGGTAAAGACCGGGCAAAATGGTCGCTCCCGGCGGCAGCCCCAGTCCTTCGGCGACGAACGCGGGCAGCAGCACGGGCAGCGGCACGACGAAATCTTCTCCTTCAAAAAAAGCGGCCCGCACACAGGGGCGCATTAGTCCCTTCGGGAAAAAACACTGCACTTGGCCGCCCTCTGCTGCGCGAAACAGGGCGGGCGCGAAGCGGCAGCGCCGCTTGCCTAAGGGCGGCAGACACTCTGCCACTCGGCAGATGCCGGTGAGGATGCAGTCGCCGTCTTTGGTGAGCACACCGAACTCGACATCGGCGGTGAGGGTGAGGGTGGCCCAAATATTTGGAGGGGGATTTGCGCCGCAGCGAGAGAGGGAGGGAAAGTCTGGCAAAGCGGCAAACTTGTGCATGAGTGGAGAGTAGGTAAATCCAAAGGAGCAAAGTTACCTCGCTTCAACACTACCTGACTATCGCCAACTTGCCTTGCCCAATCACCCCGATATTTGTTCTGACCCCATAAAAATACATACCCACAGGTAGGCTGCTCAGGTCAAGTTGGTAACTCAATTGCCGATTGTTCAATAGTTCAGTATGAACAGCACGACCGCTCATATTAAATACCTGGAACAAGCCGCTACGATGTTGGAGCAAGTCAATGTCGAGCGAAACCTGTCCAGATGTGGGGTTGGGAAAGAGGTGGGGCGTTGTCTTGTGCTGTGGCAGCCCCCATATCGCGCTGACGACAGAGAGCGTGCTGTCGCACACGGGCATGGCAGAACCCAAACGATAGTGTGCGAAGTTGGGCATGTTGAAAGCCCGCAAAGTCGCCAATTTTAGTGCATGTTGTTCGAAGTCACAGAAAGGCGCGGGCAGGTTAGGCTGGTGTATGATGTGAAAAACTTGGCCCTGATTGGGGGAGCCGATGTATATCTTGCAGTCAGGCCCGTTCATCATCACAAAAAACTGCTGTGGCACGAGCGTGGCAGCGCCTACGGTGTCACGGTAGCCGTCGTACACACCGATCAATTGCTGGGAAGAGGCCAGATCAGGCACTTGAGTGTCGAACTGGTACATCTTGAGCCAGCCGGATACATAGAGGTAGCGGGAGTTGGGCGAAAAGCCGACCCCGCAGAGCTTCACGGAATCTGAATTGGCCGCACAGCCTTTGCCGTAATTGCGGTAGTTGGAGAGCATGCCCGTGCTGCGGTCAAAATCGTAGAGCATCACGCCGTTGCACCAGTTCACACGGGCATATTGTGTGCCGTTGGGAGAAAACACGGCTTGGCACACGTCTTTTGTCGTATCCCATGCGTCGCCGATCTCTTGGGTGAAAGGCCCCAGCACGGTATCTTTTTTTAGCAGGAACTTGTAGAACAAGTTGGTGTCTTCGCGCATGGTCATAAACCACCAATCTTTGCCATTGGCATGGCGGCAGGCCGTCACGTCAGAATAGGCGATGGTGTCGCTCACCACGACTCGCTGCTGGGTCACTTTGCCCGCGCCGCCATTGGCGAACATGTCCAAAAAGGTGACATACTGGTTCCAGGCGAATAATGGGTTTTGGTGGTTGGGGAAGTTGGATTTCTTGTCTTTGTGTAGCACCGCGTACTTCCCCTCGTCTGGAGCGAGTGGAAGCGCGACGGTGCTCCAGGCGATTTGATAGCCATCGTCAAGCGGGGCTGCACAATCTTCTTCAAAATGCGGGTCTCCAGCATAGTTGAGGGGTACGCTGCCCTCTACGGTATCGCCAACAGCGTTAGCGATGTAGCAGCCATTGGTATAGAAGAGCAATTCGCCCTCCTTGTCGGCCATAATGGCTATTGGGCTGAACCCCGCAAATTGCATCTTGATCTTGATGTTTTCAGGCTGTGTTGGCTGCTCCTTGAAATTGATCCGGGTCGTGTTGTACTTTGGGTATAAGTCGCCCCCTACTTGTCCATAACCGATCATCCACAGGTAGTCGTGTTTCTGGGCAGACATTTTGCCCAAAATCAAAAAGCAGGTAAGGAATATCAAGTGTCTCATTGTTCTATTTTTCAATCATTATGCGAATAATGGGTTGGATTTTTAAAGAAATTGATATTCAACAAGTTGGGCAACACGTTTACGAAACTTTTGAAGTTTCGTAAACGTAGCCAATCGC
>JAYSUY010000186.1:0-5922 GCA_043718855.1 Saprospiraceae bacterium
CAGCACTACCTCAGCCCTAACCAAATAAAACCAAATTATTCTTTTGCCAAATTGCTTTCTGATGACAAAGGTAAAATGCTTTGTGTAGATACTACAAGATGGGGACGTTTTTTTTTGAAAAAAAATTTCCCATTGAAATGGAGTAAGTCAAATTTTTCGGCTCAAAAGAAAAAACTTTGACCAGCCGACTAACAAAGATAAAATCTCGCCAAATCAAATCCAGAACTTTAATGCAGTTTGTCAAGCATTTTAAAACATAATTTTATTCTTCGCAGCACATGAAAAATTTTTCACTCACGCATGCCTTCGGGCTTTTCGGACTACTTTTCCTTATTGTCATTTTTACACCCACCGTTGGTCTGTTCGCTCAGACACCAGCCTCCGATCCAACAGACAACCATTTCCCCGCTACTTCCGATGCTGATGCCGCATTCGTCCGAAAAATATACGACCAGTCGCTCCGCGACAGCCGCTGCTACGCTTGGCTCGAACATCTTTCGCTGCGCGTCGGTCACCGGCTCAGCGGCAGTACCGGAGCCGAAAAAGCCGTGCAGTGGACCCGCGCCACGCTTGACACGCTGGGGCTGGATTCGGTGTGGCTGCAACCCTGCATGGTGCCGCACTGGGTGCGCGGCGCGGCAGAGAAAGTAATTGTAGCCAGCACTGCCCAGCGCAAAAAACTTGACCTGCACGCGCTGGCGCTCGGTGGCTCGGTGGCTACGCCAACTGCTGGCACCACCGCTCAGGTGGTGGAAATAAAAACTTGGGACGAACTCGAACGGCTCGGCAACGCGGGCAGTTTGCGCGGCAAAATCGTGTTCTACAACCGCCCGATGGACCCCACTAAAATCCGCACCTTCGAGGCATACGGAGGTGCTGTAGATCAGCGCGTAAGCGGCCCCTCGCGGGCAGCCAAATACGGGGCGGTGGGCGCATTGGTGCGCAGCATGGGCTTTCGGCTCGACGATTACCCACACACCGGCACTACGCGCTACGACTCGGCCTATGCGCTCATCCCGGCAGCGGCCATCAGCACCAACAGTGCGGAGCAGCTCGCCCAACTGCTTCGCGCCGAAGGCCAAGCCACGGTGACCATGATCCTGAACTGCAATACATTGCCCGATGTGCTGTCGTACAACGTGATCGGGGAAATACGCGGCTCCGAGCGCTCCAACAACGTCTTGCTTGTTGGGGGCCACTTGGACAGTTGGGACGTGGGGCACGGGGCGCACGATGATGGTGCGGGCTGTGTACAAAGTATGGACGTGCTGCGCTATTTCAAACGACTCGGCTATCGCCCCCGCCACACAGTGCGCTGCGTGTTGTTTATGAACGAGGAAAACGGCTTGCGCGGCGGCAAAAAGTATGCTGAAGAAGCCCAGCGCAAGGGCGAACATCACCTGCTCGCCATCGAGAGCGACGCGGGCGGCTTCACTCCACGCGGCTTCACCTTTGACGGCGACGCGACGGTATTCGGGCCATTTTTTGAAAAAGTGACGGCCCTCCGACCCGTGCTTGAACCTTACGGCCTGACGCTATCCAAGGGCGGCTCTGGTGCCGATATCGGCCCATTGAAGGGCATGAAGGGGTTGCTCAGCGGCTACTCGCCTGACTCACAGCGCTATTTTGATTACCACCACACGGCAGCCGATACTTTTGATGCCGTCAACCAGCGCGAACTGGAACTGGGCGCGGCGAGCATGGCTGCACTGGTCTATCTGATGGACAAGTACGGGCTGTAAACCAGCGGGCTTTAACCGTCGTTTAACTTTTCCGCTGCGCTGCGCTGTGGGCATGGTGCGTACTTTTGCCAGCCTTTTTTACAAAAAAAATTAAGCACAATCGATGAAAAAAATACTGTTCCTGCTGGCCCTGTTGCCCACTTTATTGGTGGCACAAAGCCCAGTCAAAAAAAATGCTGCTCCTAAAACAAAGACCAGCCAGAAAACCAGCAACGTGGTGCTAACTCCCGCGGCTTCTATCAAACCGGCACCTAGTGGCAAAGTATCGGTTGTGTGCCACATCGTAGGCTTGCCGCCTAACCAAGACAGCCTGACTTTGTACGAGTTCAGCGGCTTGGTATCCAAGCCCATAGCCCGTGTTGGCCGTCGTGGCACCCCCGATAGTTCGTTCGTATTTACCCTGCCGAAGTCTAAACCGCGCATCTACGGCGTGGGCCTCAGCGAAGCCGCTATGGCCCGTGTGGTGGTGGGCGAGGAAGCCGAATTTGACCTCTGGGGCAGCGCACAATTCATTGAAAAAGCGCGTACTGTGAAGTCGCCCGCAAACAAAACTTACGAGCAGATGCGGCAGCGACTGGCCGATTTCAACATCCGCACCGAGCAACTTTTCGAGGTGGTCAACTTGGCATATCAGGGCGGCGGCAACAAGTTTAAAGCCGATGAAAGTGCTGCCAAACTGATGAAGGACAAAAAAGCATTCATCGATTCGCTGCAAGCCATCAGCCCGCTGCTGGCCAGGGTAGCCTCGCTGCACCTCACCCCTGATTTTCAACCAGACAACAAGGGCGTTGCCCGTCGGGTGGAGTTTTACGGCACGGAGTATTTCCGTTTTGCCGATCTCAGCGACAAGTCTTTTGAAGAAATCCCCGACGTGTTTAGCGGCTTTGAGGAGTACGTCAGCATGCTCTTCCGCTTGCAAGCGGGCGATACGAAAACGCAGGAGTACCTGGATGCGCAATTGGCTAAACTGAACCCTTCGAGCAAGGTATACCGCGTTGCGCTGGGCGGCGCGATGTCGGGTTTCCAAAAATTAGAAAGTCCGCTCTACCCGGTGTACGCCACGAAATACATCCAGCAGTTCAAGTCTGACAGTTGGGGCGAGATTGGCCGCTTGGAGTTTGATCTGCGCAAAGCCAGTGCCTTCATGACTGGCTTTGAGGCACCCGAACTGGCTGGCATGACACCCGACAGTCAGTCGTATGCGCTCTCCAAAATGCGCGGCAAGTATGTGCTGATCGACTTCTGGGCGAGCTGGTGCGGCCCGTGTCGCAAGGAAAACCCGAACGTGGTGATGCAGTACAACAAATACAAAGACAAGGGTTTCGATATCCTCGGTGTGAGCCTCGACCGCGACTTGGCTTCGTGGAAACGCGCCATCGAACAGGACGGTCTGCCGTGGCGCCACATCAGCGACCTGAAGGGCTGGCAGAGCCAACACGCTCAACTCTACTCGGTAAACTCGATTCCGCAGACAGTACTGGTGGACAAGGAGGGGAAGATCATCGCCCGAAACTTGCGCGGCGAAGCGCTGGAAGCGAAGTTGAAGGAGTTGTTTGGGATGTAAGTAAAATAAAGTGCTGATGCTCTGTTTGGGGTCGTTGAGTCGGGATGAATCCCGCTCAACGACCCCAATTTTTTAGCCCTCTAACCCCAGTGGCACCTTCACTCTTTTTGCCATCCAATTGAAAAAACGCCCCGCCCATACTGGCTTACGCCCCTCCGCTTTTGCGATGCGAAACTGAGCCTGATGGTAGGCTGGGTTCCGCCGCAAACTTTTGGGAATCAGCCGATAAGCCCAAATGACACGCTTCACCCACCGCTCCAATTTTGCTTCTGCGTTCACAGTCGGCTCAATGCCCAGCCGCTCACACAACGGTGCGGGCAGCCAGCCAGCAGCCAGCAAATGCGCTAACTTTTTGGGTGCATGAGGATGCTGTACAATCGCTTGCGCCACCTCTCGGCAAGTATCAGTGCTGCCCAGTACATCACCCGCCAACATCGTTTTGAAGTATGCCTCAAACGCCCTCAAGTCAGGCGGGTACACCTCGTCGGGGATGCCCAGCAAGCGGGCGGCCACCTTGCTTTCTTCGTAAAAACGCTCCGCCCAATCGGGCGGCAAGCCCAGCGAGGGTACCCGCTCGTACACCCGCAGCGTAGTCTCCGTGAGCGTGGCCAGCACCCAGAGCAACAAGTCGGGGCGGTTGGCAGAGTAGGATTCTGGGACTTCGCCCCGGATGGCCGAGTGAATCCGCCAAAGCCGCTGGGCCGTCTGCTCGGCTTGCGTTTTTGAGCCAAAATAGATCATCGCCATCGCCGCAAACGTGCGGTAGCCGCGCCCAAACGGGTCGGCTTTGAAGTTGCTGAACCGCGCCACACCATCGGCCACAGCCGGATGCGCCACTTGGAGCAGCAAGGCCCGCACGCCGCCCAGCAAAAAAATCGGCTCGCGGTAAATCTGCCAAGTCACGGACTCTGGGCCGAAGTAGCCGATGGCTTCCACATTTTCTTCTTCTTTTGCATTCATTTTTAAGGCATTAGCATCTTTTTCAACTGAATCTCTAACGTAACGCCGTCGCCTGCCGTGACGTTCACCAACGAAAAACCCGGCGCGCCACCAGCATCCAACCAGCGCCAGCGCCCCTGGCTGATGGTGCGATCCTGACCGTTGTCGAACCACCACGCGGTGCAGTACGTTGGGCCGCCTTTTTTCTCCAAAACGCCCATGTACACCACTGTCGCGCCCACCGTGCGCTCCTGCACTTGCCCAAATTGGTAGCCGCTTCCCTGCCAACAAATCAGCGGCGTATGCTCTGTGTCGTACCAGCCGCGCACGGGCTTCACATAAATCAGAAGGCTGTCGGTGGTATATTTTGTCACGCCCTCGGTGATCGATTCTCGGCTGCACTTGGTGGGCAAACCTACTGGAACAAGGGCTTGCACGGCGAGGTCGTTTTGGAGTTCGCCGCGTTTTTCCCCAAAGGCAAAATAGAGCAAGAGCGCAGCGAGGGCGAGGTGCAGGACGACAATGGGACGCGGATGTAGTAGATTGAACAGATTGAAACAGATACGCTGCAAAAAATCCGTGTACATCCGTCCCATCCGTTCCATCCGTGTCCCCTTGTCGTCACGAGGGTGCCTTCCAAGGCTGCGAAATGCCCACCCCACACCCCACCACAGCGGCGCGAAAACATACAACCCCAGCCCCAGTAGCCCCACCACATCGTGCATCGGGTTTTCGGGGGGAATGCTGAACACAACCAAAAAAATGATGCGCAACTGATTGAATATCAAAAGCAGCAGCCCCGTCGTCAGCACAATACCCAGCAGCGTAGGCCAGTGCAAATGCCGCCCCGTGCGCCGCTCGAACAGGCCCAGCAAAAAGAAGCAGAACAGGAGTGATACCTCTACCATCTGCAAGCCCGCACAGGCCGGGTCCACGAGAAAGTCTTTGCCCTCGAAACGGATCAAATTGCCCTCGGCAGTGGCATTCCCGCCCAGCAAGCGGAGGGCAGCGGCGGCGTTTTCGCTCAGTTGTAGGCGCATCGGGAAACCCAGTACGACACTCATGGTTTTGGCTACGGCCGTCAGCAGCAGGGCCGTGAAGGCGGGGGCTTCGTTGATTTTTCCCCATAGGTTTTCTACCAGAAAAAAGGCCGAAAACGCCAGCACGAGAAAATGGAAAGTGCGGGCCGGAGCGGCCAGCGCCAGTGCCACGCAAAGCAAGGCCAGCAGACCAAAGCGCCATGTTAGTTGATTGGTTGATTGGTGATTGGCTGACTGGTGATTGGTGATTGGTACGCGGACTACGAGTGATAAAGCCATCACCCCCAGCCCAGCGAAAAACATCGCATTAGAGCGGAAGTAGCCCATGCCTATCCAGTATGCGAGGAGGGCGGCGTGAAGGAGGAGAAGTGCTTTTTTCATGGCAGTGTTTGCCGGGCGTTCCAGTCCGGCAGCGGCAAAGTTGTGTAACGGACTGGAAAGTCCGTTAAACGCCGAGACAAGAGCGCCGCCACGCCAGCCCAGCCGCCAATGCCAGCAGCGCCAGCAAAGCCCACTCGTGCGGCTCCGGCACTGAGCCAGCGTTGCCCAGCGTGTTCAGCCCATCCGTTTTTTGTATGCCAAAGCGGTCGTAATCGGCCTGCAATTCGAGCGTGATGAGGCTCGTGATGGGCGTGAC
>JAYSUY010000187.1:0-2174 GCA_043718855.1 Saprospiraceae bacterium
ACCAGCCTAATAGAGATCGGCGCCTTCGTCACCGGCACCGGCAACAGCTGTGCCACCATCGAAAACAACGGCAACACCGCGCCCACGCTGCCCACCGTCTCCAGCCGCACTATCCCCAAATCCACGCCCTTCTTCCTCACCGCTACGGCTTCTGACACGCAGGGCGACCCCCTCTCTTTTTGCTGGGAACAGCGCGACAACACCGGCAGCGCGGCCCAGCCGCCGCAGTCCACCAACACCGTCGGCCCCATGTTTCGCTCCTACGACCCCGTCAGTTCCGGCACCCGGTATTTCCCCAAATTCGCCGATGTGCTGTCGGGCTTCAACGACGACTGGGAGGAACTGCCCTCCGTAGCCCGCAACCTGCTGATGCGGATCATGGTGCGAGACAACAACACGGGCGGTGGCTGCACCACCAACCAAAACCTGACGGTCACGGTCAATGGAACCGCTGGCCCCTTCGTCGTCACCAAGCCCAACACGGGGCTCCTGTTTGCACCAGGTGCTACCGATACGGTGAAGTGGAACGTGGCTGGCACCACCGCTGCCCCGGTCAGTTGCGCCAACGTGGACATCCTGATCTCGACCGATGGCGGGGCCACTTTCAGCAACTTGGTGAGCGGCACCACCAACGACGGCTCCGAAATCGTCACCTATCCCAACGTCATCTCCGACGAGTGCCGAATCATGGTGCGGTCGGTGGGCAACGTGTTCTACGATGTGTCGGATGTAAATTTCCTGCTCAGCAACTTGCAGATTTACTGCAACGTGGTGTACACCAGCATCGACGTACCCAAAAACATTGATGACAACGCGACCTCTACCTCCACACTCAGCATCAACACCGCAGTGTCTGGCAGCATCACCGACTTGAACGTTGTCAGCCTCGCTGGCACCCACACTTGGATCAACGATGTGACCATAGCCCTCCAAAGCCCCAGCGGCACAGAGCGCATCCTGTTCGATCAGATTTGCGACGACGAGGACAATTTCTCCATCAATTTTGATGACGAATCTACCAACAGCAACGGCAGCATCCCCTGCCCGCCTATCGGCAACGGCACCTATAGGCCCAACGAAACGCTCACAGATTTTGATGGCGAAAACCCCAACGGCACTTGGACGCTGAGCATCACCGACCATGTAAACAACGACGATGGCATACTCAACTCTTGGGGTCTCAACCTATGTATCCTCGCGGCTTCGCCACCCGCACCCGTTGAATTACAGTCGTTTACAGCAAAATTAGTGGATGATGCCACCCGCTTGGATTGGGTCACGGCCACCGAGCGCGACAACCGGGGCTTCCACATCGAGCGAAGTATCGGCAATGCTTTCGCGTTCAAAACCATCGGATGGATACCCGGAAACGGCACCACTGCCGAGCGCCATCACTACCAGTTTGAAGACCGCGACCTCCGCAGCGGCCAACTGCACTACTACCGCCTGCGGCAGGAAGACGACAACGGGCGCAGTGAACTTTCAGACGTAGAAGTGGTGTCGGTGGGCAAAAATGTGGGCTTGCTCCACACTTTCCCCAACCCAGCAAACAAGTGGCTGAACATCCAGTTGCCGCCCTCGCTCGAAGCCGATGTGCTGCAAATTTCCGTGTGGGACACAGAGGGCCGCTCCGTGCTGAACGGAAGCCTCAAGTCCGGCAGCCCACTCAACGTGGAGCCGCTTTCAGCAGGCGTTTACTGGGTGCAGGTGGTGGCAGAGGAGGAAGTGTGGCGGGGAAAACTGGTGAAAAAGTAAGCAGCAAGGGGCAAGGGGCAAAAGGCAAAGGGCAAAGGGCAAAGGGCAAAGGGCAAAGGGCAAAGGGCAAAGGGCAAAGTCTAAAAAGCCACGGCAACAATATTGTGTGTGAGTTTAGATTTTGCTCCTTGCTTTTTGCCCCTCGCCCTTTTTGCCCCTCGCCCTTTTTGCCTCTTGCCCTTTTTGCCTTTTGCCCTTTGCCCCTTGTCTCTACCACCCCCAGGCCTGCGCCTTTTCGTTGTTGTTCGATACCAGCACGAGGCGTTTTTTGCCCGGCCCGCGCAGCACCTTCAGGTCGCGCACCTCACGGCTGGCCCAGAGACCGGAGGCGTAGGGCATGAGGGCCGTGAAATTTCCAGCACCATCGTTGACCAATACCACGCCGTTGCCCGCATCAAGGCGGCCCGTTTCCACCTGCT
>JAYSUY010000188.1:0-5907 GCA_043718855.1 Saprospiraceae bacterium
ACTGGGCGGAGCATCTAGCAGAACATGTCCTGGAGGGGAAGGCAGTAGATCCAGAGGTGAGGTATGAACGAGGAACTATGAAGTAGGAGGTATGAGGTATGAGGTATGAACTATGAACTGCGTGACTCCTCGTTCATAGTTCATACCTCATAGTTCATCGTTCAGAAAAAAATTTGTGGAAAAACATCACCTGATAATCCACCGCATTGCTCCAGTAGTCGCCGTTGTGTTCGCCGGGGCGCTCGGTATACTCGTGTGGGATGTTGGCTTCCAGCAGCAGGCGGTTCATCTCGCGGTTGGCGGGGAGGAAAAAATCGCCCACGCCGCAATCAATGAGGAGGGGCAACTCCTTGTTTTTCAGGCGTGGCACAAGGCTCACCACCGAGTTGTCTAACCAGTTTTGCCAGTGTGTGTCGGGGTCACCCAGCACCCCCTTCAAGTCCCAGTTGTTCTTGCGCCAACTCCGCAAATCCAGGCCGCCCGCCATGCTTCCGGCTGCGCCAAAAATATCGGGGTGCTTGATTGCCAGCGACATAGCACCATGCCCCCCCATGCTTAGTCCTGTAATGGAGCGGCCTGCTGGTTCGCGGCGCGTGTGGTAGTAGTAGTCCACGTATTGCACCACCTCCTGCGCGATGTGGGTATCGTAACGCACCGTTGAGTCTACCGGGCTGTCGAGATACCAACTGTCGAAACCGCCATCTGGACACACGATGAGCATCTGGTAAGTGTCGGCGTGTTGGCGGAGTTGAGGTGCCTCCGAGAGCCAGCCCGCGAAGTTGCCGCTGTGGCCGTGCAGCAGGTACAGCACCGGGTAATGCTTGCCTTGCACGCTGTAGTTGTCGGGCCTGACGACGATGCAGGGGATGGATTTGTGCATGGACGGGCTGTAAATCTGCACAGTGTCCACGCGGCTGGCGTAGGAAGCGATTGGCAAAAGTAAAGCGTTGAAAGTCAGGAAGAAAAGTGTAGAAAAACGAAAGCCCTGCACACCAAATAAAGTAAGTTTCATGGTTCAAAAAGTGATGCCCAACACGGTTAGAGTTTCCAAGTCGAGATTACCAATCGGCATTAAATGGTCGCGTTGGAAATTGGCAAGAGCCGATTTTGTTTTCTTGTCAATAGTGCGGGTCAAGTCCCCCGTGTAGTAGTTTCGTTTTTGCAGCGCCAATTGGATTTGCCGCACAGTCAGAGCGGTCACCTTTTCGCCACAAAGCACCTCCCGCCATTCGATTGTCGCATCTGCTACCCTAAATGTTCGCGGCTCAAAGTCCTTGATTTGAATGGTGTCTGTCACGCGCCAAAAAGTGGTGCTCGAGTCTGAGGCATCTGCTAAATATACATCAGAAGCCAGTTTTTCTAGTAACGGGTCGTCAAACTCCTGCCCGGTGTAAATGAAGTGAGTCACCGTATCGTAACTATGGACAATCTGGCATTTAGAGTAGCACTTGCCAGGTCGTGCGTTGGGTATTTTCGTCGGAACATACTGAGCATGGGACGCTGTGATGCGCACGGCAAGGCTGGCAATTAGCGCAAAAAGGGACTTGATTTTCATAGGAAAAGGTTGGTGGAGTAGGGTGACTTGCAAACTTAGGTATCGCTTCGGGGCAGCGTACTGCGTGTCACGTTGTTTCAAAAGAAAAATACTACACGAAGTACGCTACCCCGACGACTATGCTCTAAAACTTCTGGTCAATCACATACGGCAGCATAGCCCGCCAAGTGGGCCAGTCGTGGCGCATATCGCCGCCCCACACGTCGAGGTCGTGGCCGATGCCCTTGCCATGCAGAATGCCTGCAAGCGTGCGCGAAGCCTCCGGGTCTTCGTAGTCGCCCGAGCCGCTGAGGATGTGGATGTGGCCGCTGCTGCGCAGCAAATCGAGGGTACGCTCGTCGCTGAGGTTGGGCAAGTAGTGGCAGGGCGAGTTGAAATACACGTCCTCGTCGAAGTAGCCCTTCGTGTACGAAGTCAGGTCATACACGCCCGACATGGCGATGGTGCCACGAAACAGGTCGGGGCGGCGGAAGAACATATTGGCCGCGTGCAGTGCGCCGAGCGAAGCCCCGGTGGTGATGATGGGCGTATCAGGACTGGTGTTCGCTTGGATGAACGGTACCACCTCGTTTTCCACATAAGCGTTGAACTGTTGGTGGCGGATGGCCTTGTGGCGCGGGTGCATCCGGTTGTTCAGCCAAGCCTCCGAGTTGATGCTGTTGATACTGAACACTTTAACTTTCCCGGCTTCGATGAGCGGCTTCAGCGCATCAATGAGCAGAAACCGCTCGTATTCGAGGTAATCAGCCGCAGCGGTGGGGAGCATGAGGAGCGAAAAGCCGTAGTGGCCGTACGTGGCGATTTCCATGTTTTTGTTCAGGCGCGGGCTAAACCAGTTGTGTATCTCTCTTTTCATTGTTGTGGTGAAAGTTGATTCGTGGACGTATTGATTCGTGCAAATGTAGGAAAAGAATTTTTCCACAAAAGTCAGTGACATGATTTGTTGGCAAAACAATCTGTGTATTTTTGTGCCACAAATTGTTTTTAAATCATTTTTTCATCAACAAAAAAGTTAAGCTATGGAACTTGTCAAAGATGCCGTCAGCTGGTTCGAAATCCCCGTGTCAGATTTTGAGCGGGCCAAAACGTTTTACCAAAAAATCTTCGACTACGAAATGCCGGTCGAGGACATGGGCCACATCCGAATGGGCTTCCTGCCTCACAACCGCGACGAGGGCGGTGTCGGTGGGGCAATTTGTTATGGAGAGGAGGGTTACGCTCCTTCCTCCACCGGGACGAAAGTTTACCTCAATGGCGGTGCCGACCTGAGTGTAGTGCAGGGTCGCATCGCCGGAGCGGGCGGCACGGTCGTTTTGCCGAAAACCGAAATCGCGCCAGGTATGGGCTACATGGCCTACTTCCAAGATTCGGAGGGCAACATGGTGGGGCTGTACTCAGCAGCGTAAGGAACGATGAATGATGAACGAGGAACTATGGAACGGTGAGTCACGCCCTATTCATAGTTCTTCGTTCATAGTTCATAGTTGACCTGTCACTGCTTCCCGGTTGATCTTTTTGATCAGCCCGCGCAGCACCGCGCCTGCGCCCACTTCCACAAATTCGGTGATGCCGTTGACGATCATGTTTTCCACTGTCTGTGACCAGCGCACTGGGGCGGTGAGTTGAGCCACAAGGTTGCGGCGGATGTCGTCGGGGTTGGTCACTGGCTGAGCGTGTACGTTTTGGTACACTGCACAGATGGGCGTGTTGAAGTGTGTAGCGTTGATGGCCTGCTCCAACTCATCCTGAGCGGGCTGCATCAGCGGCGAGTGGAAGGCCCCGCCAACGGGCAGTACCAGCACCCGCTTGGCGCCCGCCTCGGTGAGTCGTGATACCGCGATCTCGATACCCGCCCGCGAGCCGGAAATAACCAATTGACCGGGAGAGTTGTAGTTGGCGGCCACAACTACTTCATTTTCAATCGAGTTGATCAAACACTCCACGTCAGCGTCCTCCATGCCGAGTACGGCAGCCATCGTACCATCTGCCAGTTCGCAGGCTTTTTGCATCGCAAATGCCCGCTGGCTCACCAGACTCAGCGCAGCCTCGAACGACAGTGCGCCCGCAGCCGCCAGTGCCGTAAACTCGCCCAGCGAGTGTCCGGCCACTGCCGCTGGCTGAAAATCTGCGCCCGCTATTTTTGCTCGCACGATGCTTTCCAAAAACACCGCTGGCTGGGTCACGTTGGTCTGGGTGAGGTCTTCTTTGGTACCGCCGAACATCACATCGGTGATGCGCCAACCGAGGATGTCATTGGCTTGCTCGAACAGTTCGCGGGCTTGGGCACTGCTGTCGTACAGTTCTTTGCCCATGCCTTCGCTTTGCGACCCCTGGCCGGGGAAAACGTATGCCTTCATGCTTGTAGAGTGAGAAAGTTTGAAGTTTTACGATAAAAAAAGTGCTTTGAGGGCCGTCCAGAGCAGCCCTTTTTTTGTCTTGTCGGGTTCGAGCGCAGACAGTGCATCTGCGAACAGCCATGTGGTGCCGTAGAACTCGGTGGCTTGGTATTGCTGCACTTGGAGCGTTAGCCCCAACTGCGCAGGCGAAAGCCCAAAAACCAAGATGTGCTTGGGGTCTTTTTCTCGAATAAATGGCGGCATGGAGAGCCGTTCGGGAGCGGGCACTTGGGCAAAGAAGCTGTCGCGGGACAAGTCCAACTGAGCGGCGGCAAAGATTTTTGTCAAAAAATCACGATTGCCTGGCGAATCTGGTTCGGCGAGTGCCATCACCAATATCTGCCGGGCATATTGGCCTTCGGCAAACGATTCTACTCCGTGCTCTGGCACGATGAACACCAACTCGTCTATAACGAACATTTGTTGTGATGCGACTTTGGTTGACAATAATTCTGCGAGCCTCGAACTTGTTGACACTTCGGAAAATAAAATTTTTCAGAACCACACAAAGGTACTTCAAAGGCTTATATCTTTGCACCATCTTTCACCAAGGTTTTCACCCTTGTCAAACACCCTCCACATGGCTGTCAAGTATCCTGTCACCGTCACCCCGACGACCGCTTCCCGCATTCATTCGGTTGATTTCACGGACATTCCCTTCGGCAAAGTGATTGCCGACCATATGTTCGTGGCTGATTATGATGGCAAACAACAAAAATGGGTAGATGCTCGCATTGAGCCGTTCAGCAAGTTTGAGATTTCACCAGCCAACTTGGCTCTCCACTACGGGCAGAGCATTTTTGAAGGGATGAAAGCCAGCAAGCGCAACGGCGAGCCGGTGCTGTTTCGCCCCGAAATGAACGCCCGCCGCTTCAATGTCTCCGCAGAGCGGATGTGCATGCCTACCATTCCTGAAGACCTATTTTTGCAAGCCGTAAAAATGTTGGTCGAGTTGGACAAGAACTGGATTCCTGAAAAAGACGACTACTCGCTCTACATCCGCCCGCTGATGTTCGCCACCGACGAATATTTTGGGGTGCATACTTCCGAAAATTACCGCTTCCTCGTCTTCACTGGCCCGGTTGGCCCATACTACCCGAAACCCGTCCGCCTCTGGGTGGAAGAAGTGTTCACTCGTGCGGCTCAGGGCGGTGCTGGGGAGGCCAAATGTGCTGGCAACTACGGCGCATCGTTGCTCCCAGCCCTCCGCGCTAAGCAGGCTGGCTACGATCAGATCATGTGGATGGACGCGGTAGAGAAAAAATATGTGCAAGAGGTCGGGACCATGAACCTCTTTTTTGTGATAGATGGCAGGGTGATCACGCCCGCCACCACTGGTACCATCCTGCGCGGTATTACCCGCGAAAGTTTTGTCACTGTACTCAAAGAGTGGGGCTACACAGTAGAAGACCGCCTGTTGAGCATCGCCGAAATCGCTGATGCTTACTGGCGCGGCCAGTTGCAGGAGTGCTTCGGCGCAGGTACAGCTGCTGTAGTCAGCCACGTCAGCGACATCACTTGGCGCGACCGCAAAATGGAACTGCCGCCTGTGGACGCTGAACACCGCCCAGTGGGTACCCGCCTGAAATCATACATCAACCGCTTGCGCATGGGCCTTGAGCCAGATGTTCATGGTTGGTTGCAAAGTTGCGCTGGCTCTGGCGTGATGCCACTCGTGCTGGAAGCAGAGATGGAGATGGCGTAAGGGCTGTTGACTTTTAGCCGTTGGCCGTTGGCACACGACAAAAAAGCCCCGTCAAAACTGACGGGGCTTTTTTTGTGCGCGCCCTGAGAAGAGCGGAACCATTGAGCGCCTTTATTTCCTCACTCCCAAGGCTTTGCGTGTGGTATATATTTGCCCATGCCCAGAAATGCAGCCAGAAAAGAGGGCTACGACTTGGCTGCTTAGGGGCAATGCCGCTAAATTGCAGCAAACAAACACTGATACTGATGTTC
>JAYSUY010000189.1:0-5905 GCA_043718855.1 Saprospiraceae bacterium
GGGAATGTGGTCAATGTGTCCCATACCCACAGCCTGATTTATTAGCACATTGACCACATTCCCCACATTGACCACATTTAGCAAATTGACCACATTTTAATATTATGCACCACGATAACGGTATTTGGGTTAGCACTGAAGATTTGATGCACGACGAGTCGTTCGTGCAGTCGAGCGAGCGCGAGTTTTCAGTCGAAAATCTTGACGAAAACAGTGGTCAGTGGGCCACCGGTCGCCGCGACTTCCTGAAACTCTTGGGCTTCGGCCTCGGTGCGGCCACCATCGCCGCTTCCTGCGAAATTCCGGTCAAAAAGGCCATTCCATATGTCACCAAGCCTGATAGCATCGTGCCAGGCGTGGCGAATTACTTCGCTTCTTCCTTCGTGAATGGCGGCGACTATTGCGCTATTTTGGTGAAAACCCGAGAAGGCCGCCCCATCAAAATCGAGGGCAACACCCTGAGCAGCGTGACCAAAGGTGGCACGAGCGCAAGGGCCCAAGCGATGGTACTCAGCCTGTACGACACTAAACGCATCCAGCATGCTGGTACGGTGGCCGATGGCAAAGTGGCGAAAAAAGAGTGGGCTGAACTGGACCGCGACGTGAAATCCAAACTCGCTGCGGGCAACATCCGCATCATCTCGAACACCATCATCAGCCCGACGGCGATGAAGGCGCTGGATGAATTCAAAGCAAAATACCCGACCGCTACGGTTACGACTTACGACGCAGTATCAAGCGCGGCTTTACTGATTGCCAACGAGCAGTGCTTTGGGGTGCGCGGCCAGATGAACTACGATTTTGCTAAAGCAGAAGTCATCGTGTCCTTCGGCGCAGACTTCCTCGGCACTTGGGGCAACCCGGTGGCTAACGCACGGGCTTACGCCGACGGTCGTCGCGTAGCGGGCAAAAGCAAGCCCACGATGTCGCGCCATTTTCAGGTAGAAAGCGGGATGTCGCTCAGCGGCTCGAAAGCGGACAACCGGATTTTGGTGAAACCCAGCGAGCAAGGTGCCGCTATCGTCGCGTTGTACAATGAACTCAGCGGCGGCAGCGGCGGCCCGAAAGTGAACGACAAAGCAGCGGGAGCCATCAAGAAAATGGCTGCCGAATTGCGCAACGCTCGCGGCAAATCCATCGTGATTTCCGGCTCCAACAATGTGGCGGAGCAAGTTATCGTCAACAAAATCAACGAGTTGCTCGGCAACCTCGGCATCACCATCGATACCTTCGAGCCGCTCTTGACCCGTCAGGGCGACGAGCGCCCCATGGCTCGCCTCATCGCAGAGATGGAGTCCGGTCAAGTGTCGACGGTCATCATCTGGGGCGCAAACCCGGCTTGGGAACTGCCCAACGGTGCGCAGTTCAAAGCGGCCTTCGCAAAAGTGGGTACCCGCATTTCCTTCAACACCACGATGGACGAGACGACTGCCCTGTGCAGCCACTCGGCCCCGATGCACCACCCCTTGGAATCTTGGGGCGACGCGCAGCCGAAGTTGGGTTATTACAGTTTCATCCAGCCCACCATTGCGCCGTTGTTCCAGACCCGTCAGGCTGAACACTCGCTCCTCGAATGGGCCGACAGTGTCAACCTCAACCGTCAGGATGAGCAGCCTTACTACCAATACCTGAAATCGCACTGGGCGAGCGATATGTTTGCGCTGCAAACCCGATACAGCACCCCCGCTGCATTCTGGGATATGCTGCTCCACGATGGTATTTTTGAAATCCCGACTTCGGATCGCGCCACGACGTTCAACCCCGCCATTTCGGTGGATGTGAATGCGGTGACGAAGCCGGTGGGCGGCGAGATGGAAATGTCGTTCTACGAAACCGTCAACATCGGCGGTGGCCAGTATGCCCACAACCCCTGGTTGCAGGAAATGCCGGACCCCGTGACGCGCACTGTGTGGGGCAATTACCTCAGCATTCCGCTCGAATGGGACGGCATCAACAAAATCAGCGGCTGGAAAGACCTCAACGACGGCGACAACGTGGACGTGGAGGTAAACGGCCAGAAAATTGTCTGCACCGTGGTGCGCACTTTCGGCCAAATGCCTGGCACTGTGTCCATTGCACTTGGCGGTGGCCGCGAAGCAGGCGGCTCTGGCAAGGGCTACGGGGTAAATGTGAACCCAGTTTTGAAACAAGAAGGCGGCCTGACGCAGTACTTCGCTGGCGACGTGAAAGTAACGCCAAACGGGACTCTCGATAAAGATTTTGCCTGTGTGCAGCACCACAACACGATGGGGGTGAAGGCAATGGGCAAGGAGGAAGGCAAGGAAATCAATGTGGACGAGAAAAGCCTCGGTTGGAAAGGTTTCCAGGGTTCACTGACCGACCGCTCCATCTTGTTCCACTCCAACCTGAAAGACCTGCCGGAGTTATCGGAGAAAATGGAGGAATTCCACAAGGAGTCTTTCCACCTCAACAACGAAACCTTGTACCCCAACCGTGACGAGTATTTCAGCACGGGCATCAAGTGGGGGATGTATATCGACATGAATGCCTGCGTGGGCTGTGGCGCTTGCCAAGTAGCCTGCGTGAGCGAAAATAACGTGCCGGTGGTGGGCAAAAAAGAAGTCCATCGCCACCACGAAATGACTTGGATGCGCATCGACCGCTACTTCTACGGGGATTTTGAAAACCCGAAGGTGGCTTACCAGCCGATGATGTGCCAGCACTGCGACAACGCTCCCTGCGAAAACGTGTGCCCGGTGAACGCGACCAACCACTCGATGGAGGGCATCAACCAGATGGCTTACAACCGCTGCATCGGCACCCGCTACTGCGCCAACAACTGCCCCTACAAAGTCCGCCGCTTCAACTGGCTCGACTACACGACGGCAGACACTTTCCCCGCCAACGAGGAGCGCGTATTCTACGGACACGGTAATAACCCGGAAAAAGGCGACCGCGACGCGCTGCCATTTTACGCTGACAACCTTCTGCGCATGGTGCTCAACCCTGATGTGACGGTGCGTTCGCGCGGTGTGATCGAAAAATGCACAATGTGCATCCAGCGCATTCAAGAAGGGAAACTGACGGCTAAGCGCGAAAATCGCACGATCATGGACAATGATGTGCGTACGGCTTGCCAAACGGCTTGCCCCACAGGTGCCATCATTTTTGGAAATACAAACAACCCGGATAGCGAAGTGAGTAAAGCCCAAAAAGCGGCTGACGAACTGGCTTTCGCTGTGTTGGAAGAAATCAACGTCCGCCCGGTGGTGAAATACTCGGTGTTGGTGACGAATAGCAACGAAGAACTCTTTTCTTAAAAGTTGATAAGGGTTGATAAGGGTTTATGAGGTTGATGAAGGTTTATAGAGGTTTATTATCAACCCTTATCAACCTCATAAACCTTTATCAACCCCATCATCAACCTTCATAAACCATAAAATATGTCTCAGCCAGTAGCGCCCGTTCGGCACGTCTTGATTGAAGGCAACAAATCCTACCACAACATCACGGAGGATTTGTGTACGCCCACAGAAAAAACACCCTCTCGGGAGTGGATTGTCGCCTTCTCTTTGGCGGCGGCTTTCCTTGGTCTCTATGTTTTCGCCATCGTATGGACGGTGTGGAAAGGCATCGGCGAATGGGGCGCAAACCGCACCATCAACTGGGCTTGGGACATCACGAACTTCGTGTGGTGGATCGGTATCGGCCACGCAGGTACACTTATCTCGGCCATTTTGCTGCTGTTCCGGCAGCGCTGGCGCACGGGGGTGAACCGCGCTGCGGAGGCCATGACCATCTTCGCTGTGATCTGCGCCGGGCAGTTCCCCATTTTCCACATGGGGCGCGTGTGGCTGGCGTTTTTTATCATGCCGTTCCCCAACACGCGCGGCCCGCTCTGGGCGAATTTCAACTCGCCGCTGCTCTGGGACGTGTTCGCCATCTCGACTTACTTCTCGGTGTCTCTGTTGTTCTGGTACACGGGCTTGGTACCTGACTTGGCTACAGTGCGCGATCGCGCTACGGGTTTTCGCCGCAAAATGTACGAAACTTTTTCGTTCGGCTGGACGGGCAGTGCTAAGCACTGGCAGCGTTGGGAAGCACTTTCGTTGGTATTGGCGGGCATTTCTACCCCGCTTGTGCTTTCGGTACACACCATCGTATCGTTCGACTTTGCTACGTCGGTGATACCCGGCTGGCACACCACCATCTTCCCACCCTACTTCGTGGCCGGTGCCATTTTCTCCGGCTTCGCCATGGTGCAGACGCTGATGGTGATCACCCGAAAGGTGTTGAAATTGGAAGAGTACATCACGATCAACCACATCGAATCGATGAACAAGGTCATCGTTCTCACGGGTACGATTGTCGGTGTGGCTTACCTCACCGAGTTGTTCATCTCTTGGTATTCGGGCTATATCTACGAGCAATTTGCCTTCTACAACCGCGTATTTGGTATCTACTGGTGGGCCTACTTTGGCATGATGTTCTGCAACGTGGTGGCCCCGCAGGTGTTCTGGTCGCGCAAAATCCGCCGCAGTGTGCTGTGGACTTTTTTCCTCTCCATCGTCATCAACGTGGGGATGTGGTTCGAGCGTTTCGTGATCATCGCCACCACACTGGCCCGCGATTTTCTCCCATCCTCGTGGAGTTACTACTCGCCCACTTGGGTCGAGATCAGCATCTTCACCGGTACCATCGGTCTGTTCTTCTTCTGCTACCTGATCTTCTGCCGCGTCGCCCCTGTGGTGGCCATCGCCGAGGTTAAGGCCATCTTGAAAGTAGCGGGCGATCAGTACATCGGGCCAAAAGCGACGAAGGGACATCACGCTCACGAACACAGCGAGGCCGCAAAAGCAGACGCTAAGTAGAATGTGATAATTAGCCAATCTGCTAATGTGCTAATTCCCAACCAGATGCCGCACGTTTTAGGCTAAACCAATTTAGACGACGTACTTAACACTGAGCAAGTCCCCCCAATTCATCATTTATCATTCATCATTCATCATTCAGAATAATGGCTGCTGAAAGTACAAAAGTCCTCTACGGGCTTTACAACGACGAAGAAGACCTGAAAGGCGCGGTCAGGGCGGCAAATGCGGCGCACTTGGACATCATGGACGTGTACTCGCCTTTCCCGGTACACGGCCTCGACCCGCTGCTCGGCCTGAAAGAAAGCCGCCTGCACTACCTCGGCTTCATCTACGGAGGCATCGGCGCATCGTTCGGCTTCTTGGCGATGAGTTGGATTTTTACCAGCGACTGGCCCATCCTCTTCGGCGGCAAGCCCAACTGGTCGGTGCCGGCCTTCATCCCGATCACCTTCGAGATGACTGTGCTGTTCGCCGCTTGGGGCATGACGCTCACTTTTTATACCATCTGCGGGTTGTGGCCCGGCGTGAAAGCCAAGACGCTCGACAACCGCATCACGGACGACAAGTTCTGCGTGGCGTTTGATGTGACGGATGCTTCGGATGCCCAGGTCAGCGACATACGCGGGCTTTTCAGCAGGACCCACGCGGCTGAGGTGAATGTGAAAATGATGTGATGATGGGAAATCTCACTTGCTTTTTGTCCATCCTTGCATTGATTGGGTTTACGCAATGCAACAAAACTGACGAGACACCAAAGCCTGTCGAGGTAGGGAAATCGCAAATTTTCCTGAATGGTGAACTGACAGATTTTGCCCCGGATATCAGGCGGTTGCCAGATTCAGATGTGATTGTCTACTCATTCGACCAGAGGAAAGGTGCTTATTTGAATGAGATTGGGGTTTATCCTGTTTGGGCGACAACGGGCGATTTTGGGAAGTATGTCGCGTTCCACCAATTGCACGGTGATGATCAGGGCAATCACATATACGAAGCCATTGAAGTTGGAGATGCCTTTTTTCGAGTAGAAGGAATTGACGACGTTAACAAAACAGTGAAAGGCAGTTTCCAAG
>JAYSUY010000190.1:0-5902 GCA_043718855.1 Saprospiraceae bacterium
GATTTCACCTCAAAATCCTTTTTTATCTGCCTAAATCTGTCCAATCCGTGTCCCATTCTTGTCGCGGTGGGCGGTCAAAAGGGCTGCCTAAGTTTTTACGGTTTTCTTAAAAACTCACCAACTCCACATCGAATGCCAGTGGCGTATTGGGCGCAATACTGCCCCTGCCCTCAGGCCCGTAGCACAGCCCGGAAGGGATCAGGAAAGTGCCTTTGCCACTTGCTTTCAACAGCGGAATGCACTCTTGCCAGCCCGTGATCACATTGGTCAGTGGGAAATCGATGGTGTTTGAGCCGCTCGTCTGGTCAAAAACAGAGCCGTCGAGAAAGTAGCCCTTGTACTTCACTACCACTGTACTCTGAAGGGTCGGATGGCTGCCCGTACCCTCCTGCGTGATGATGTAGTGCAGGCCCGAAGCGGTGGTCTGGGCCGTCAGGCCCTTGTCTTTCAGGTACTGCTCGATCTTGGCAATGTCTTCTTGGAGTTGTTCTTCGGGGCTAAACTTGTCTTTACAAGCGAAAAAAGTGAGGCCGAAAGCGGCCAGCAACAAACTGAGGTAGCGCATAAGTGTTGAAAAATTTTGAGGCAAAGGTAGAAATTTGCCCCCGACAGCAACCACTTCCCTGCTTATCCCACCGATTTCCCATGCGATACGTCCCACTTTTTCTCCTCTTTTTTCTTTCTTGTCAAAACCCACCCACCGCCCCCCAACTCTCCGTCGCCCTCGACCAGACCGCCCTGCGCGAATCGCCCGGCGACAAAAGCCGCTCCCTACGCCTCCTCAAAAAAGGCGAACACCTCAGCGATCTCGGCTTGGTTGGCCCCTTCGAAACCAGCATCCGCTTCGCCGAAGGCACTCGACAGGCTCCCTGGCTCCAAGTACAAACCGAAGACGGCACCACTGGCTGGCTCTTCGCTGGGGCAGTCGTCCCCACCAACCTGCAACCCGACTGGCTCCTGCAAAAACGCCTGCTCTGCTACTTCGGCCCTGCCCTCGCCGCCCGCCGAAACGCCCTCGCCGCCCCCTACCCTGCCCTACCCAACGAAGCCGCCTTCGCAGCCCGCTACCGCATCAGCATTGCGCTGCGCGATACCCTGACGCAGTTGCTCGCCCATCGGCCTGAGTCGGGTGAAGCCGATATCCATCTGGATTTCGCTTGGCTGGATGATGTACTGCCCGGCTTTTTGTTCCAGCAGGTGGCCGAAGGCACCCAGCCCTGGCTCTTCGCCGACTACCGCCACTGGCTGCGGCTGGCCCAGCAAACCGACGACACTCAGGACGAACACTACCTGGCCGCTTGCTGCACAGCCTTCCCCGCCGACAGCATCGAGTCGTTTTTTCCCGTGTGGCAATTCCAACTTTCCGACCGCGAAGCCGCCAGCCGCCTCGGTGAAGGCCAGCACCTCAAAATGCTGCAATCCATTGACCAAGCGATGGCTGCCGGGCCGCTGTTTGCACCCGAGTTGGCGGCTTTGAAAGCCCAAGTGCTGGAAGATATTTTTGGAAAAAACACCCGCTACTGGCAGCCGAAAGAAAAGATAACCAGCGAGTTAGAAAAAATAATTGACGCTCGCCTCCGCTGCCTCAGCGACCGCGACTGCGCCGAACTGCGCCTGCGGCTGGCTATGTTCGACAATCCTAAGGCCAGCAGTATTCAGGTGGATTTGCGCAGCGGAATGTAGGGTCGACTGTTAGTCGGCCATGTCGCTCGCACAGCCGACTAACAGTCGGCCCTACACCAAAGCGTAGGCCTTGAGCCGCACTTTTTTCTCCTTCTCCGTCAGCACAAAATCCTCCCAAGCCAGCGATATACCCGGCAGATTTTCGAGTTCGGGACGCTTGTGCGGGGTCAGCACCACGAGCAGCGGAGCGGCTTGCAGCAGTTGCCAAGTCAGCGGGTACAAGTCTTTTGGTGGGCAGAGGTGCAGGGCGAACGAACTGACTATCAGGGAATAGCGCTCTCCAACGAGGCTGCCCCGGATCACATCCTTGAACGAATGTTGCAGACAGGCAAGCCCGGTATTCTGCTCAAACAACGAGTGGGTGAAGGGGTCGCAACCCGTGATGTGCTGTACGCCCAAACCTTGCAGCACCCGCGCCACTTCGCCACCACCAGCCGCAAAGTCCAGCACTGATGCGTAGTCGAACCGCTCAAAATTGCGCTCCAGCAAAGCCCTGATTTCGGGGAAATGTGGGTTTGCGTAGTCGTTGCCGTGTTCACGGTAGTAACCTTCGGCACCGTGCGCTTCGTAGAGGGGGCGGATGGCAGAATGGGTCATTTCTGCCAAATCGTCTTTCGAGGAAAATCTGTATGGGTTTCATCGCAAAAAACAATGTTGCCGTCGCACTCACAGTCAGCTATGCAAACCAGTTCGCAAGCCTGATTCAACACCGACTCCCCTCCGTCGGCGTAAGCATCTACAAACCAATAGAGGGCACCATCAGGTCTTTCGATCTTTACTATGGAGTGCGCGTAGGAGAGTTGTTGAAACTCCTCAAACTTGGCTTGAAGACAATCTGAGAATTCTTCTTGTTTTTTGCAGGCACTGGGGCCGAACAGAAGCAGGGCGGCGAAAAAAGCAGAGATCAGGTATTTCATAAAATATCGTTTTTTCAAGAAGACTCCTAAATCCAAGTTCGGGTTGGGCGTTCTTCTAGCAATCGTCCGTCCCATTTCGCCCAATCTCACTAACATTGCCGGGCCAACTCAAATCACCACCTCACAAATCTACTCCTCTACAAATTAGCAAGCATAGCCATGATCGCCACCCTCACCCTCAACCCCGCACTTGATAAAAGCACCCTCACCGAGCGGCTCGTGCCAGAGCAAAAACTGCGCTGCGAGGCCCTACAAATGGACGCGGGCGGCGGCGGTATCAACGTCTCGAAGGGCATCGCAAAACTCGGTGGCCAAAGTACGGCAGTCTTCCCGGCTGGCGGACACAACGGTCGTTTGCTGTGCGATCTGCTGGAACAAGCCGGAGTGCCAACCCAGTCCCTGGAGGTGCCTGATGACACCCGCGAAAACCTCTCCGTCACCGAAACGGCCACCAACATCCAGTACCGCTTCACCTTGCCGGGCCTGCAAATCACTGAGCAACAAGCAGATGCCTGTCTGGATATCGTGCGTTCGCTACGCCCCAAATACCTCGTGGCCAGCGGCAGCCTGCCGCCCGGACTGCCGGAGACGTACTTTGAAAAAGTAGCCGCTTTTGCCAAAAACATCGGAGCCCGCTTCATACTTGACACTTCGGGGGCGGCTCTGCAAGCCGCTGCTGATGAAGGGCTTTACCTGCTCAAACCAAACCTCGGCGAACTTAGCGCAATGGTCGGTGCGGAACATTTGGAAATGACCCAAGTGGACGACGCTGCGCTCAGCATCATCCATCAGGGCAAGTGCGAAGTGGTGGTGGTGTCGCTTGGCCCGCAGGGCGCACTGCTCGTCACGCGCGATGGTTTTGAGCACATCCCTGCGCCGATGGTGAAAAAACAAACCACCGTCGGAGCGGGTGACAGCATGGTAGCCGGCATGGTGTGGGCGCTCAGTACGGGCAAAACACTTCGGGAAATGGCGCAATGGGGCGTTGCTTGTGGCTCAGCGGCTACCATGAACCGAGGCACGCAACTTTTTGACCCAGCAGATGCACGAAAATTGGTGGGTTGGATACAAGAACATGGCGAGCGATACCGGATCAAGGATTTCTAAAAGCAAAAGACAAAAAGCAAAAGGGCAAAAGGCGAAATTGAGGTTTGATTTGACATACTCTTGCCTTTTGCTTCTTGCCCCCTTGCGCCTTCACCCTTAGTCCAAACCCCTAATTTCCTCCTGCTCAATCTTGATTTCCCATATTTTTCTTGAAAAAGCCGTTCTTGGCCGCTCAATCACCTCATTTTCAAAATCGAGTTGAAAATATCGGCTAAAAAACGGCAGCGTTCTAACTTTGCCCTTACTTAGGCTCCGAGGTTGATACAGCCCCGGAGTCTCTTTTTGTCCGCTGTTGATCTCTTTTTGAATACTACACACACTGATGCTCAATCTTATCCTGTTCGGCCCCCCCGGCTCTGGCAAAGGCACACAAGCCGAAAAATTGGTTGGAAAATACAGTCTGGTGCACATCAGCACTGGTGATCTGTTTCGATATGAAATGGGCAACAACACCCCCCTGGGCCTCGAGGCAAAAGCATACATGGCGAAGGGTGAATTGGTGCCAGACTCTGTGACCATCGGTATGCTGCGCAACAAAGTGGAGGCTCACCCCGAAGCACAAGGCTTCATTTTCGACGGCTTTCCACGCACCATCCCGCAAGCGGAAGCACTTGACGCGCTGTTGAGCAGCATGGGTACCAGCATAGCAGACCTGTTGGCCCTTCATGTAGAGGACGAGGAAATCATACACCGCATCAAACTTCGAGGTACTACCTCTGGCCGTCCCGACGACAACGATGAGCAGATCATCCGCAACCGCCTCGCTGTGTACAAAAATGACACTTCGCCTGTGTTCGACTACTACACCGACAAAGACAAAAGTCACAAAATCAATGGAATAGGCTCCATACCTGACATTTTTGAGCGACTAACCAGAGTAATTGAAAAGTTATGAGGTTTGAATTATGAGTTATACCGCTCATAACTCAAACCTCATAACCCAAAGTCAGCCTTCCGGCAGAAACAAATTAAATTCCACACGGCGGTTTGAGGCTTTGCCTGCCGCCGTTTTGTTTTCGGTTACTGGCTTTGTTTCGCCGAAGCCTGCGGCTTTCAGCCGCTCCGTTTTCACCCCTTTTTGGGTCAAAAAATCTGCGCAGGCACGGGCGCGGTCTTCCGAAAGTTTCTGGTTCGTTTCGTCCTTGCCCACATTGTCGGTGTGGCCTTCGATGCGCAGGAGGTAGCCTTCGTAGCGGACCAAGATGTCGGCAATGTCGTTGAGGATTTTACTCGATTCAGGCTTCAGCACCGCTTTGCCGGTCTCGAATTTGACCGCCTTCACCGCCAGTTCCAATTTCTTTTGATCCTTCTTTTCCACCACTGGGCACCCCCGGTTGTCAGCCTTACCCGGCAGGTTGGGGCAAAGGTCGAGACGGTCCTGCACCCCGTCGCGGTCGGTGTCTGGGCAACCATAAAACTCCTTGAGGCCCGCCACCGTCGGGCAGGGGTCGAGGCGGTCTTCGATGCTGTCGCGGTCAGTGTCTCGCCAAGCGCAGCCATCGTACTCAGGTATGCCCGCTTCGTTGGGGCACTGGTCCAATTTATCTTCAATGCCATCGCCATCGGTGTCGGGGCAGCCTTTAAAACGCAGTAAACCAGCCACTTCTGGGCAAAGGTCAAATTTATCTTCAACGCTATCTCGATCGATATCGGGGCAACCCGCAAACCAAACCGGGCCGGGCACGGTGACACAGGAGTCTAATTTGTCCTCCACCCCGTCGTTGTCGGTATCGGGGCAACCCTGAAACTTGACCTTGCCCGGCACCTTCGGACAGAGGTCGTCCACGTCCGGTACGCTGTCGTTGTCCATATCTTTCAGCGGGCAACCATCCAGTGCGGCAATGCCCGCGCGATGCGGGCACTCGTCATCTTGGTCGGCTATCCCGTCATTGTCCGAGTCAGGGCATCCCTGCGAGCGGCCACGACCGGGTATTTCGGGGCATTTATCCTTACGGTCGGCGATGCCGTCGCCATCGCGGTCGTGCTTGCCAAGGCGGCAAGCGATGTTGATGGCACCGAGCCAGTACCAATCTATTTTTTCTGAGTTGCCTGACTGACTGATGCCATCCAGATAATCCGTGAAGGCCGTCCGTGCGCCCAATTCCAGCCCCAAAGCCCAGTTGCGTCCCAAATCGAAATGCAGTCCGCCGCCGAAGGAGAGGCCAAAATCGTTGTTCCAGCCTGCGCCATTGAGC
>JAYSUY010000020.1:0-2484 GCA_043718855.1 Saprospiraceae bacterium
CCGGATGCAATCCGGGAGAATTGTGTTGTGGGTTTTATACAACCCTGAAGGGGTTGAATATGAATATTTTAGGTGCACATCACGCTAAGTTCAACCCCTTCAGGGTTGCTTCCACGTTTATTCATAAAACCCGGATTGCATCCGGGTCTATTCACGTTCAACCCTTTCAGGGTTGTGCGAAAGTCCTATGAAATAAAAAATGTGCGGTTGGAGCCTCGCACTATCTGCGGGAGGCACAGCCCCGCTACTTTCGCTCCGCAAAATCAGCACACACCATGACGAACAAACAAATCGCCAACGCTTTCGACGACTTGGCCAACCTGATGGAACTGCACGAGGAGGACGACTTCCGCATCCGCTCGTACCGCAGTGCCTACCTCACGCTCCGCAAAACCGACCGACCGCTGGCCGACATGACGGATGTGGAGATCAAGGCGATCAAGGGCGTTGGCCCGGCCATTTCCAGCAAAATCCGCGAACTGCTGAGCGGCGGCAAGATGGCGACTTTGGAGAAATACCGCGCCCAAACGCCGCCTGGCGTGGTCGAGATGCTGGAAGTGAATGGTTTTGGCCCCAAAAAAGTACGCTCGGTGTGGCGCGACATGGGCATCGAGAGCATCGGCGAACTGTGGTACGCTTGCAACGAGAACCGCTTGGTGGAGTTCAAGGGTTTCGGCCTGAAAACACAGGAGGACTTGCGCCAGAAACTCGAATACTTCCTCCGCAGCCGGGGCAAACTGCACTGCGACGCTGCCGAGCAGGAGGCGGATTTTGTGTGCGCATGGCTCACGGGCAAGTTGCCCGGTGCGTTCGTAGCCCCGGTGGGCGAACTGCGCCGCCGCTGTCCGGTGGTCGAAAACATCGAAATTCTGGTGGGCTACAACGGCGAAATCACCGCCGCGCTGGACGGCACGACGCTGATGTTGGAAAAACAGGACGACACCTCGCGCTACGAGGTGCGCTTGGAAAACAGTACGCTGGTCACGATCCACCGCTGTATGGCAGAGGAATTTGGGTCAAAATTGTTTCAGCGCACGGGCAGCCCGGAGTTTCTGGAGGCGTTCGTAAAAGCCAATCCGGGCTTGATTTTCAAAGGTTTGCGCACAGAGCACGAGGTGTTTGAGAAAGCCGACCTGCCCTTCATCGCTCCCGAACTGCGCGAGGGTGCGGCTGTGCTGTCGCTGGCAAAGGCCCGCCAATTGCCCGAACTCATCACCGAAGCAGACATCCGGGGCGTGCTGCACGTGCACACGACTTGGAGCGATGGGCTGCACAGCCTTCGGGACATGTGCGAGTACGCCCGCTCGCTGGGTTATGCGTACATCGGCATCACGGACCACAGCCAGGCGGCATTCTACGCCAACGGCCTGAAGCCCGACCGGGTGCTGGTGCAGATGGCTGAAATCGATGCGCTGAACTTGGAACTCGCGCCGTTCCGCATTTTCAAGGGCATCGAAAGCGACATCCTGAACGACGGCTCATTAGACTACGAGGAAGATGTTTTGGAAAAATTTGACTTCATCATCGCCTCGGTTCACTCCAACTTGAAGATGACGAAGGAGAAAGCCACCGAGCGGGTGCTGCGGGCCATCGCGCATCCGCGCACCACTATACTCGGCCACCCGACGGGCCGCCTGCTGCTCAGCCGCGAAGGCTACCCGCTTGACTGGGACGCGGTGATGGATGCTTGTGCCAAGCACAACGTGGCCATCGAACTGAATGCCAACCCGTATCGGCTGGACTTGGACTGGACACTGATCCCGGAGGCGTTGCGCCGAGGCATCGCCATCAGCATCAACCCCGACGCACACAGTAAGGATGGCATTCACCACCTCCGCTACGGGGTGATGGCGGCTCGCAAGGGCGGCCTGACGGCGGCTGGGTGCTTGAATGCGCTGGAGGCGGAGGTGTTTGCGGAGCGGGTGAGAAGGTGAGGCGTATTTGCAGATAGCGATGAACAAATCTGAAGGCAACCGCAAAACCGCAAAATTTAAAATGTAAAACCGCAAAACCTAAGCGTACACCGCGATGTCGGCATCTCGCTTTTTAGATTTTGCGGTTTTAGATTTTGCGGTTTTGCGGTTCCTCTTTTTGCCCTTTTTGCCCCTTATCCTCCCAGATTCCGCTCTATATTTGCCGCCCTTATGGATAAAGCGGATCAGATCATCAAAGGCTGCATTTTCAATCTTGACGGGGTACTGGTGGACACGGCCAAGTACCACTACATCGCTTGGCGGCGATTGGGCAACCAGTTGGGCTTCGATTTTACCCCCGAACAGCACGAGACGCTGCGCGGTCTGAGCCGTATGGCGAGCCTCGAACGCTTGCTCGAATGGGGCGGCAACATCTTCATGACCGAAGCAGAAAAACTGCACTGGGGCGATGTAAAAAACAACTGGTACGTCTCGATGGTGCTCGAAATGACCCCCGATGAGGTGCTGCCCGGTGTGCTGGAGTTTTTGGCTGAGGTGCGCGAGGCGGGGT
>JAYSUY010000191.1:0-5899 GCA_043718855.1 Saprospiraceae bacterium
TGGTCTTTCAGGTCAAATTTTTGATCAGGAGAAAGAGCAAACAACTTTTTAAGCGACACAACGCCTTGAATTTCATCCAATTCATCTTTTGCCACCGGGTAAAAAGAGTGTGGATTGTCAGCCACCGCTTGGCGGATAGATTCGAGACTGTCGGTGAGGTCAAACCACTCCAAGTCGCTGCGGTGGGTCATCAGGGCACTCACTTTTCGGTCACCCATGGCAAACACCCGCTCCACGATGGCCTGCTCAATTTCCTGAATTTCGCCGCTCTCGGTGCTTTCCACAATGATAGATTTGATTTCTTCCTCCGACACGATGCCAGTTTGGGTGGTGCGGATGCCGAGCAGACGCAGCAACAATCCGTTGGTTTTGGAGAGCAGCCACACGAAGGGGCCCACCACTTTCGAGAGCAAATCCATCGGGCGAGAGACGAGCATGGCGACCGACTCCGGGAAGGTCATACCGATACGTTTGGGCAGTAATTCGCCCAGTACGATGGAGACGTAGGTGATGGCCAGCAGCACCAGCCCGACAGACAGCGACTTGGCGTAGGGGCGCAGCATCTCCACCTGTTCGATCACGGCCCGCAAGTCCTTGGTCAGGTTTTCACCGCTGTAAATGCCGAGCATGATCCCGATGACTGTGATGCCGATTTGCACCGTCGAGAGCAGCCGCGTGGGCGAGGCCATGAGTTCGAGGGCTTTGGCTGCCCCCATGTGGCCTTTTTTGGCCATGTTCTCCAATTTGAACTTGCGCGAGGAGACAAGCGCGATCTCCGTCATGGAAAACAAGCCATTGAGGAGGGTAAGCAAGAAAATGATCAGATATTCCATATACGGGTTGGTGTGGCGGCAAACATAGCCAAACGGCTGGACTTGACTGCCAGTTGCTGTAGCAGGGGCTACCGAACAACATCTCGCAGGAGGCTTGTGGTCAGCGCGGCGTAGAACAGCATTTGTAACTTATCTTTATTAAAAACCGACCTCTTTCCTGTTGCTCAGCCGCTGTAACGAGGAGCGTTTTGTGGCGGCATTGAAAGGAGGTTGAGGCAAGTTGGGGTAGAATGAAACACCAGTTTCGCAATCAGCGGGGGCGAAACTGGTGTTTGGTCGTGCTACCTTTGCGCACTTGACGAATCAGAAGGTTCGTGACACTTTATGCAAAAAATTCTGATCCTCGATTTTGGCTCGCAGTACACCCAACTCATCGCTCGCCGGGTGCGCGAGATGCACGTTTACTGCGAAATCGTCCCCTACAACAAATTGCCCGAACTGGGGCCAGACATCCGGGGCGTTATCCTGAGCGGCAGCCCCTTCTCCGTGCGCTGGCCCGATGCGCTGCGGCTCGATCTCAACCTGATTGCGGGTAAAAAGCCCCTGCTCGGCATTTGCTACGGGGCACAACTCACCGCTGATTTTTACGGTGGCGAAGTGGTGCAGTCGGCCAAGCGCGAGTACGGCAAAGTCATGTTGCAGCAGCACGCTCCCAACGACCCGTTTTTTGCGGGCATCAGCAAGCGCTCTCAGGTGTGGATGAGCCACTCCGATACCATCGTGCGCTTACCCGACTGGTTCGAGGTGCTGGGCAACTCCGACACCATCCCCTACGCGGCGTTCCGCTCAGCGGAGGGGCGGTTTGAGCAGCCCGTGTACGGCATCCAGTTTCACCCCGAAGTGTTCCACAGCCTGGAGGGCTTCGAGATTTTGAAAAATTTTGTCCACGACATCTGCGGCTGCGCGGGCGACTGGACGGCTGCGCACTTCGTGACCGATACGGTGACTTCGCTGCGCCAACAGATTGGCAACGAGAAAGTTATCATGGCGCTCTCCGGCGGTGTGGATTCTACGGTAGCGGCTACGTTGCTCCATCAGGCCATCGGCGACCGCTTGTTTTGCTTTTTTGTAGACAACGGCTTGCTCCGCAAAAACGAGTTTGAGGAAGTGCTGCACTCCTACCGCGACATGGGCCTCAACATCAAGGGCGTAGACGCGAAGCAGCGGTTCTGGGATGGGCTGGCAGACGTAACCGACCCAGAGCAGAAGCGCAAAATCATCGGCAAACTGTTCATCGATATTTTTGAGGAAGAATCGCTGGCCCACCCCGAAGCGGCCTGGCTGGGGCAGGGTACGATCTACCCCGACGTGATCGAGTCGGTGAGCGTACACGGCCCATCAGTGACCATCAAAAGCCACCACAACGTGGGCGGCTTGCCCGAAAAACTGAAACTGAAAATCGTGGAGCCGCTGCGCTCGCTCTTCAAAGACGAGGTGCGGCGCGTGGGCAAGGAATTGGGCGTGCCGACCAACATCCTCCAGCGCCACCCCTTCCCTGGCCCCGGTCTGGGCATCCGCATCTTGGGCGATGTGACACCTGAAAAAGTGCGCATCCTGCAAGAAGCCGACGCGATTTACATCGGCAAACTCCGCGAACACGGCCACTACGATGAGGTGTGGCAAGCGGGGACAATTTTGTTGCCCATTAATTCTGTGGGAGTTATGGGCGACGAACGTACCTACGAGCAGTGCATCGCGCTCCGCGCCGTGAACTCGACCGACGGCATGACCGCCGAGTGGAGTCACCTGCCCTACGAGTTTTTGGCCGAGGTGAGCAGCGAAATCATCAACAACGTGAAGGGCATCAATCGGGTGGTGTACGATATTTCGACCAAACCGCCGGCGACGATTGAGTGGGAATAAACCCTTATTTTTGCCCAACATTCAACCACATCGCTTGACTTATGAACGTCGAACTCATCAATCCGCACGACTTGACCATCGCCAAATTTCTGGCACTGTTCAATCATTTTTCCCGCACCGAGCAAATAGAAATCGCCAAACGGATTTGGGAAAAAACCTTTGCTGAGCAATGGGCCGCGCTGGATGCGGACCTGCCGGATGTAGATATTTCCGAAGAAGAAGTTTTGGCTGAACTCCTATCCGTGCGTCATGGGGAAACGGCCAATTAGAGTCATTCTTGACACCAACTGGTACGTCAGCGCCAGCATCAACCGAAGGTCGCGGCGTACGCTCTACGACCTTTTGACCAACCAGCGGCTTTGCCTCCTCGGCACACAAAAGTTGGTTGACGAGTATTCGACCGTCATTTTTCGCAAGAAGTTTCAGCAGTTCATTCGCGCCAACCAGGTTCGCCGCTTTTTGAACTTGGTCATGCCCAGACTTGAGCAAGTCGAACTGCACTCTACGTTTTTTGCGAGCCAAGACCCCAACGACAACTACTTGCTCGCCCTTGCCCACGATGGTAAAGCCGACTACTTGGTGACAGGCGACCCTGACCTGCTTGTACTGGTACGGTTCGGAGAAACCCATATCGTGAAGATGGCCGAATTTCAGGCCCTTTTGACTGGCGACGGCCATTGAAACCGCTCCCTAATACCGTTCCTTCCCCCAGCGCACAGCCCGGTGCCACACCGCCCGCATCAAAATCCACACATGCGCCAGTAAAGTCAGCGGCAGCCCGTAGTGCTGGCGCATCACCGCAAACCGGTCGCGGAGGCTCTGTCGGTGGCGCTGCTTGGAGAGGCCGCCCATGAGGTAGTCGGTGACAATCAATCCAGTATGCACATTTTGGCGGCTCTGTTTCAGGATTCGGATACACCAGTCATAGTCGGCGCAGAGGTTGTCAGCAAGGTACTCTGGGGCCACCGAGCGGCGCGGCACGAAGGACTGGTGGACGACCAGCATTCCCCCCAAAAAACTGCGCCACGTCAGGTGTGTGGGCAGTTGGCGGGTGCTCAGTTCACTCATCGTGCCTGCGGGCTGGCGGGCATCGTCCACGAGCAGGGTCTCGCCGTACAGCACATCGGTTTTGGGGGAAATGAGCGCGGCCATGCGCTCCAAAGTATCGGCTGTGTGGAGGTGGTCGCCGCAGTTGAGGAACTGCACGAAGTCGCCAGTCGCCATGCGGAGACCCTTGTTCATGGCATCGTACAGCCCCCGGTCGGGTTCGGAGATGTAACGCAGGTGCGGCATCTCAGTGGCGTATTGCTGTATGATTTTCAAGGAGTTATCTTTGGAGGCACCGTCCACCACGATATACTCCACGTCGTGAAAAGTTTGGCCGCGCACACTTTCGAGGGTGCCGGGCAGGAGCGGTGCGCCGTTGTATACGACGGTGATGATGGAGAAAACGGGCATGGAGGGTAGAAGGTGGAGGGTAGAAGGTTTACCCGCCGGTTCATCTGCCAAAGTCTTGACGGAGGCCGAAGGTTTACCGAAGGAGGGTGGACGGGGGATCATTTTTGCTCTTTCACGAATTCGTACCCGCCTTTTGTGGCTCCCCACACCTGCTCTTTTTTGTCGTTGAAACCTTGATCCCAACTGCGCAGCATGGTGCTTTTTACCACCACCATTGAAGTGGCATAGGAGGCTCCCCGAAGCGTGCTTTCGCAGCCCGAGTCATGTGTGCCACCGCCGTAGGAGCCGTCGCTTCGCTTGGAGAGATAAACGGCGCAGCCTTCTCGGAGACTCAATTTGGAGGGCTTGATTTGATCAAAAATTGCAGGGTTGTTGTGTCCTCCAATCCATTTGGACTGCGGCTCAGGGAGCATGTAAACCACGCTGCGCAGTTTTCCACTGGTGTCGCGCTCCACTTTGTACACCCGCTGGCGGTAGGGTTTGTCTTGAGCAGTGGCAGCGGCTTGCTCCACGTAGAGCCAGCGGTTGTTTTTGTCCTTGGGCCAGATGGGGCGAATGTGGAGCCGAATATCGAAATAAGCCGAGTCGCGCAGGCTCTGGGCTGTGCTGTTGAAATCGCCAGTCATCAGCCGGGTCAATTCTTCCACCTCATGGTCAGGTGGCGCGGTCGCCACATTTTTCGGGGTGTTGCAAGCGGCAGCGGCGAGGCAAAGTGCGGCCAAGCAGGTGACGGGTTGGAGAAAACGGTACATGGTTGTCTGAATTTTAGGTCAGGAGATGATTGGAACACGAGGCTAAAACGGCTGCAAAAGTGGGGAAAATCGCGGCTCCACAATGGCTGACCAAGGATTAGGCAACCTGATCAGGGGAAACGCACCAAATCGGGAAATCGGGAAGGCCGTAGCGAAGCCCCAGCGGGGTGCAGCATCGGTAGACAAGATTGCCCCAGAAGGTTTTAGCCCCAGCGGGGCGTAGCAGACACCTGTTTTTTCTGCGCCCCGCTGGGGCTAGTGGGCTGTGGCCAACACATTTCTACCGATGCTACGCCTCCCGATTCATCGGGACAGGCTCTCCGGGGCTTCCAGATTTTGATGCGTTTGCCCTGCTGGCAACCCCCATGCACTTCTTTTTTTCTTGAAGGTTAAATGCCTACTTTTGCCCCCGTTTTTGGGCGCAAGCCCAGTTTTTATTCATGCCCGATGTATCGGGATAGGCTATTCATCATTCATCATTCATTCATTAGATAAAAATGGGACGCGCGTTTGAATTCCGAAAAGAAAGAAAATTTAAGCGTTGGGCTGGCATGGCCAAAACGTTCACCCGCATCGGGCGTGAGATTGCGCTGGCCGTGAAAGCAGGCGGCCCCAGCCCAGAAAACAACTCTCGGCTTCGCATGGCCATGCAGAACGCGAGGACGGCGAATATGCCGAAATCGAACGTCGAGAGCGCCATCAACAAGGCTTCGGGCAAAGAAGCCGAGAACTTCCAAGAGGTGCTGTATGAGGGCAAAGGCCCGCACGGCATCGCTATTTTGGTGGAAACGGCCACCAATAACCCCACCCGCACGGTGGCCAATGTGCGGATGTACTTCGACCGCTGCGGCGGCGCATTGGGTACTTCGGGCAGCGTAGCCTTTTTGTTCGACCGCAAGGGCGTGTTCAAAGCCAAAGCCGAAGGGCAAGACTGGGAGACACTCGAACTCGAACTGATCGACGCGGGCCTCGAAGAGATACGCCAAGAGGAGG
>JAYSUY010000192.1:0-5885 GCA_043718855.1 Saprospiraceae bacterium
CAAAAAAAAGCGAAGCCCGCACCAAGCACACCTCCCGGTATGCCCCTGCGGGCTTCGTTTTTACTTGCTATTTGCCTTTTGCCCCTTGCCTTTTACCGCTTCGGCGCAGCCAAATCCTCCAAGCGCTTCAAGCGCGTTTCGAGCGATTCTACCTGTTGTTTCAAGGCTTGTTTTTCACGCTTAAGGCCCTCAATTTCAGCCTGCTGCTCCTGCACGGCCTTCACCGCCAGCACACCGAAACCGGCGTAGTTGAGCGAGAGGAAAGTGCCTTTGCCGTCGCGGCTGGTGTTTTCGCCCACGAGTTCGGGGAACACCGACTGCACATCCTGCGCAAGGAAACCCAATGAACGGGTAGCGTTGGCCTTTTCGGCGGTGTAGCGATAGGTGACCGGCTGCAGTTGCATCACTTTGCCCAGCACGCCCGACGACATGGCCGAAATGTCTTTTTTCAGGCGCTTGTCGGATGGCATGTAGAGGCCGTTGATGGCGAAGGTGCCTGCCGGGATACCGAAGCCGAACTGGTCGTTGTACAGCGAGAGGTTGCCGCTGCTGGCGGCGAGGGTGTTGGTCACCAAGAATTCCCAACTGTGGTTGTTGTTGCTGTTTTGCAAAAAGAAGCCGTCGTTGCCTGTGAAGGCGCGCACAGTGGCACCCGGCGAAGACGACCCGAGGATGATGCCGCTGTCGGGGATGGCCGTGAACGCGCGGCTGTTTTTGGCTCCCGTAAACTCAATGGCGAACTCGTTGGAGCTGCTCGTGCGGGCCAGAATATTCCAGCGACTGGCGGCGTTGCCGCTTTTCATGGAGAGCCGTGCGAAACCGCCGACCGTGTTTTCGAGCGCAAGTTGCGGCATAGTAGCATCGGAGCGCATGAGGCCCGCGCCTTCCACATGGAGGCGTGCCAGCGGAGCTTTGGTGTGGATACCCACATTGCCCTCAGCCGTGATGAGCGCGGGGCCGCTCTCGGAAGTGAACAGTGCCGCTGCACCTGAGCCACCGTGCTGCACCACCATGCCGGTTTCGGAACCGCCTGGCTGTGTGATGAGGGCCGCCTCGGCTACGCCGTTGTTCATCACCTGAAATTTGGCGGTACTCAGTGCTGGAGCTGCACCGCCAACCACCACACTACCCGTGTTGGTATTGAAAATGTCGTCGGTGTTTTGCTGCCAGAGGCCACCTCCACCGAGCAAGCCGGTGAGGTCCACCGAACTGTTGTTGCCAGAGAGTGCCAGAACCGGACCAGTCAGGCTAAGCGTCTGGAGTTCGTTGGTGGGGTTGTTGTCGGTATCGCCGGTGTTGACGATAGTTAAATTTGGAGCAGAGCCAGTAATGTTGATGCCAGCCCCAGCAGTGTAGTTGTTGGCAATAGGCAGGCTAACCGTGCCACCGCCCAGCGAAAGTGCTAACTGATTGCCAGCCAGCGACATCACTTGGATTTCGTTGGCTGGGTTGCTGTCTGCGTCGCCGATGTTGTTGATGACAAAATTGGGCGAGGTGCCGGTAATGCTGATGCCCGCTCCTGCGGTGTAGTTGTTGTTGGTGCCGCCGCCTGTGCCGACCTCGTCGTTGGCGGGAGCCCAAGCGGTACCGTTCCATTTCAGCACTTGGCCGCCCAATGCGCCTTGCTGGGCAATGGTAAGCGCACTTCCTGCGATGCCCGTACCACTTAAGGTGGCGGCAGTGATGATGGTCTGACTGCCCCAGTTGTCGCCACTCACGGCGGCGGGTGCCCAGATGGTGCCGTTCCAACTCAACACTTGACCACTGGCGGCACCCATATCGTCGATTTTCGCTCCGGTGATGGCTTGATTGGCGACGTTAGCCGTCTCGACGGCGTTGTTGGCGAGTTCGGTGGTCGTCACCACGTCAGCCTTGATTTGCAGGTTGTTGAACGGCCCGCTCACGTCGCCGTCAGCGGTGCTGGCGGTGGTGAGGTCGTCGGCAGCGTTCGTGTCGCCCGTGTTGTTGATGGTCTGGTTGGGCGCGGTGCCAGTGATGCTGATGCCTGGGCCAGCCGTCAGGTTGAGGGCGCTGGCATTGTCGGCAGCAGGTGCCCAAGTGGTGCCGTTCCACTTGATGACTTGGCCGTTGGTGGCACTCATGTCGTCAATTTTAGCCCCAGTGATGGCTTGGTCTGCCACGTTAGCCGTAGCGACGGCGTTGTTGGCGAGTTCGGTGGTGGTCACCACGTCGGCTTTCAGTTGCAGGTTGTTGAACGGCCCACTCACATCGCCGTCAGCGGTGCTGGCGGTAGTCAGGTCGTCGGCAGCGTTGGTGTCGCCTGAGTTGTTGATGGTGATGTTGGGCGATGTGCCGGTGAGGGTGATGCCGGGGCCAGCCATGAGGTTGAGGCCACCTCCGCCTGCGATGTCGTCGGCAGGTGCCCAGGTAGCACCGTTCCATTTCAGCACTTGGCCGTTGGCTGCTCCCATGGGGGCAAGTTTGTTGCCCGAAACGGCTTGCGCAGCGATTTCGAGTTCACCTACTGCGCTGGCTTTGATTTGCAGGTTGTTGAAAGTACCGGCCAAGTCGCCATCGGCACCGGTGATGGTGGTGATGTCGTCACCGGCGTTAGTGTCGCCTGTGTTGTTGATGACAAGGTTGGGAGCTGTACCTGTGATGCTTACGCCAGGGCCTGCGGTGTAATTGTTGCCGCCACCACCGCCTCCGGCGTTGTCGTCGGCAGGTGCCCAGACGGTGCCATTCCATTTCAATACCTGCCCGGTAGCGGCACTCATGGGGGCAATTTTCGCCCCTGTGATGGATTGGTTCACGACGTTGGCCGTCTCGACAGCATTGTTGGCGAGTTCGGTGGTGGTCACCACGTCGGCCTTGATTTGCAGGTTGTTGAACTGCCCGCTCACATCGCCGTCGGCGACTGTGGTGGTGGTGAGGTCGTCTGTGGCATTCACGTCGCCCGTGTTGTTGATCGTGAGGTTGGGGGCTGTGCCGGTGATGCTTACGCCGGGGCCAGCAGCGTAATTGTTGCCGCCACCGCCCGTGTTGTCGTCGGCAGGTGCCCAAGCGGCACCGTTGTATTTCAGCACCTGACCTGTGCCTGCGCCCATGTTGTTGAGTTTGGCAGCGGTCACTGCACCTGCGATGATGTTGGTGGTGGTGACGGCGTTGTTGGCCAGTTCGGTGCTGGTGACGACTAAGGGTTTGAGTTGAAGGTTGTTGAAAGTACCGCTCACATCGCCATTGGCAGTGGTGAGCATGGTCACATCGTCGGTTGGGTCAGCGTCGCCAGCGTTGATGACGATGAACGAGTTGCCCGACTGGGTCACATCAATGCCCGCTCCGGGCAGCACCTCGAAGGTAGGCCCGATGGCATCGGCGGCGGGTGCCCAAGTGGTGCCGTTCCATTTTAGGGTTTGGCCGTTAGTGGCACCCATATCGTCTAATTTCGCTCCGGTGATGGCTTGGTTGGCCACTTTGGCGGTCTCTACGGCGTTGGCGGCAAGTTCCAGTGCGGTCACTACGCCCGTTTTTATTTGCAGGTCACTGAAGGTGCCGCTTACATCACCGTTGGCGGTGCTGGTGGTGGTGAGGTCGTTGGTCGCGTCGGTGTCGCCAGTGTTGGCAATGGTGAGGTTGGGGGCTGTACCGGTGATGCTCACGCCAAGGCCAGCAGTGAGATTGAGGGCCGCCGAGCCGCTGTTGTCGGCGGCAGGTACCCAGTTTGCCCCGTTCCATTTCAGCACTTGGCCGCTGGCTGCACCCATGTCGTCTAGTTTTTCAGAAGTAACCGCGTTGGGCGCGAGTTTGGCTTCCGTGACAGCGTTGTTCGCCAAATCTTGTGTCGTCACGGCGTTGTCCTGAATGTCGCCGGAGGCGACAGAGTTGTCCAAAATTTCGGTGGCGCCCACCACACCTGGGCGCAGTTGCAGATCGAAGGAAAGACCCGACACGTCGCCGGAGAAGTTGGTGGTGTTCAGCAAGTCATCGCCAGCATTCGGGTCGCCAATGTTGGTGATGGTGTAGTTATTTCCAGTGAGTTGTACGTCAATACCTGCGCCTCCGTTGAGCGTAGTGCCTGTAATCGCCTCAGTGCCAGCGCTTGTGATGCGGCCCTGCGCGTCGATTGTGATGACCGGGATGACGGTTTTGCTGCCGTACACACCGGGCGAAACCGCCGTGTTGGCGAGGCTGATGGTACCCGTGCCGGTGATGGGGCCGCCCGTGAGTCCGGGGCCTGTGGCAATTTGAGTCACCGTGCCACCGCTGTTGGTGTCTGTGTCGGTGTCCGTATCAGCGGCTGGTGCCCAAGCGGTGCCATTCCATTTCAACACTTGGCCGGGCGTGGCACCTTGCGGAGCAATGCCGAGTGGGCTGCCCGCCGTGCCATTGCCAGTGAGGTTGGGTGAAGTGGCGACAGCCTGGTTGCCCCAGTCATCGCCGGTGACGGTGTTGGCCGCTTCCTTGGCGTAGAGCGCGTACGGCACGCTCATCAGTTGGGAGGAGCCGAGTTCGTTGAAGATGGTGGGGTCGTTCGGGTTTTGCACCGACACGGTGAGCCATTTGGAGCCGCCGCCCCAGTTGATGGCATCGAAGGTGCCAAAAATGGGGGTGCCACCTGCGCCTACTATGAGGTTGACGAGGCCAAACTCATTGGTGGAGGTCACCTGTTTTTCCGAGTAAGCGGTCTGGCCGTTGGGCGCGCCGGTTCGGATGGTGAAAAGCAAGGTGAGGGTTTTGTTGGTGAGGGCAGCGCCAGTGGCGTTGTCGCGCACCACGCTTTGGTAGTTGAAGCCTTGCGGCGTGAACTGCGCCATCATCGGGAGGGCACAGCACAGAAAAATGAGTAGTAGGAGCAAACGTTGCTGCATGGATAAATCAGTTTTGGAAAGTGAATAACTAAGGTAGAGGGGGGAAGGTAGAAGGTGGAGGGTAGAGGGAGCATGGGCGCGTGGCCCTTCTACCCTCCACCCTCCACCTTCAATCGGCTTTGACTACGCGAACCGTAGCCGCTGCGCCAGTAGCCGGATCGCTGAGCAGGAGCAGGTAGATGCCGGGCTGCCACTGCGAACAATCGAGCAGGGAGCCATCGGGCTGAGTGAGTTTTTGATCGGTCAGCACGGCTTGGCCGAGTGTGGTGAACACGCTGAGGCTCAGCGCATTGCTTTTGTCGGCAGCGAAGCGCACGGTGAGCAGGTCGGTGGCCGGGTTGGGGAACACCTCAATGTTCCAGGCGGCCAAATCCACATCGTGGGTGGAGACTACGGCACAGACATCGGGCTGGTGGAAACCCTGGGTCATCTTGTTCACGCCTCCGGTGAGGGTGGCGGTGACGGCTTCACCGACGGTGTAGGTGAAGTGCATCCCGTCGCGCGTGGCGGCTTTGCCCGTAGAGCCGATGACCTGCATACACAGGCTGTAATCTTGGGCTGCACAGAAAACGGGAAGCAGGAAAAGGGAAAGGAGCGTGTAGTGTAATCGGTTCATGTCAAATCGGATGGTGAACGGAAAAGCAAAAAGCAAGAGGCAAAGAGCAAAAGGCAAAAAGCCAACTGCCAATGGTTCATAAAAGTCCTGACAAAGAAAAGCAGGTGGCAGTGCGGAAGGGGGAAAAACTGCCCCAATGTCGCGTATTTGTCATACAGGCTGCAATTATCAAGCCAAGCCTTTTTCCCCTGATTGCCCCTAAAACGGGCGGCAAGTGGGAAAGTCACAGGCGGCAGCGGCAGCGGCGGAGAGCGAAAAAATGGCGCGGGTTTTTCTCCTAAAAATACAAGGCAAGGTGTTATGTGCAGAGGGTCAGGGGTTTGTAGCCCGCTGGCTGTAGCGGAGCATCTACAACCGCCAAAAAATGTTTTTCGCAGCGTGGAGCGGAATGGGGGACATTTGTATCTGGTCAGGAAACTCTCGCCTACTCCTTCACACGA
>JAYSUY010000193.1:0-5863 GCA_043718855.1 Saprospiraceae bacterium
AGCGAGAGAACGCCATCCTGCAAGCCGAGATGCAGCGCAAGGAGATCGCGCAGCGCATCAAGGAGATGAAAACCGACTTGACGGAACTGAAAGCCACCGACCCGACGCAGTTGCAGTTGTTTGATCCGGCTTCGGCAGTCGAAGCGTAGTGTAGCGATACAAGGTTTTTTAAGCCCCCGGTGCGTTGTGCTCCGGGGGCTTTTTCGTTGTCCTTTTGGGGGTGTGGGGCTTGGGCGAACTTCGCCACATGGCGCAACAGGACATCGGTGCTGTAATCGAGCAGGAGATGCTCAGGTGGGCGGGCGTGTACATCGCCGAGCGCAAGGCGTTTTTACGCTCGCGCAAAATAGATGCGACGGGCGGGCTGAGCGCGTCCATTGCTGCCGAGATGAATCGACAGGTGGCGAGAGAGGTGAAGGAGTTGCTGATCGAGTTCGATCAGCATGGTCGATATATTGACATGAAACGGCTGAACACGAGCGGCGGGGGCGTGGACTACCTGACCGCGCTGGCTGCATGGATACAGCGCAAGGGGCTGGAGCAGCGGTTCACGAACGGTTTCCTGAAAAAATACAACCTGAAAAGAACGCCCCAAGACGTGCTGAACCGCATGGCTTGGGGCATCGCCATTACGCGCAACAAGGGCAAGTACCGCCGCCGACAGTGGTACAACAAGCCCAAGAGCCGGGCCATCAGCGAACTCTACAACAATGTGGCCGAACGGCTGCTGGACACGGTAAGCAGCAACATCGCCCAACAACTTTCCGAAAAATAACATGGCAGTACGGCAAGACAAGGTGCAGATCAGCATCGCCTTCCTCACGGACGAGAGCAAGGAGTACGCGAAATTAGTGAACGAAAACAAGCGGTTCATCGGTGACCTCAAGACGGCCCAGAAAGAGGGCAAGGACTTGGGCAGTGTGGTGCGCCAGATGGCGAAGTCGGGGGCGGAAATCGCCAAAATCCCGCTCGACCGGCTGGCTCCCACGCAACTGATTGACCGGGCGCGGCAGTTGCAGCAGATCATACAACTCATCCCGCAGAGCGAGCCGGAATACGAGCAACTGAGCGCGGAGTTGAAGACCATCAACGACCGGCTGGCCACCATCCGAAACACAGCGAAGGGCGTGGCCGATGGCGTGAAGGGCGGCCCCGCTGCGATACAGAAACAGAGCGGGGCTTTTGGCGGGCTGGCAAACTTCGCGGCGAAGGCTGGGGCGGCGGTGGGCGTGGTGTACGCGGCCATCGCTTCGGTGGGCGGCATCGTGAACGCCACGCGGGAGACGGAGAAACTTTTCGCGGTGCTAAAAAACGCGCTGGGCGGCGGAGAGAACCGGGCTTTGGCGGTGTTCGCGGAGTTGCAGGAGTTCGCTGCCACTACGCCCTTCGCCCTCAACGAGGTGGTGGGGGCGTTCACGAAGTTGCAACAGCGCAACTTCAACCCCACCATCGAGCAACTGCGCACGATGGGCGACATCGCGGCGGCAAGCGGAAAGAGCATAGACCAGTTCGTGGAGGCCATCTTGGACGCGCAGACGGGCGAGTTCGAGCGGCTGAAAGAGTTCGGCGTGGTGGCAAAGAAACAAGGCGACGACGTGAACGTGACGTTCAGGGGGCAGAGCGAAACCTTCAAGAACACGAGCGAAAACCTGAACGCCTACCTGCTGAAACTGGGGCAGTTGCCGGGCATACAGGGCGCGACGGCGGCGGTGGCGGCTACGCTGGATGGCTCGCTGTCGAATCTGGGCGACAATTTCACGCGGCTGTTTGCCACGATTGGCAGCGGCGGCGGGGTGTTGAAGGGGATTGTGGATGCGTTCGGTTCGTTGGTGGGGAAAATCAACGAGTTTTTCACCGTGCCACTCAGCGACAAACTGAGGGAGCAGCAGACGGAGTTCACCGCCCTCGTAGGGGTGCTGCAAAACGTGAACGCCTCGGAAGCGACACGGAACCAGGCGATTGCGGAACTGCAAGCGAAATACCCTGACTACATCGGGAAGGTGAACTTACAAACGGCAAGCGAAACCGAACTAAACGGGGTGCTGGCTAAGGGCAACAACTTGTTTGCTCAGCGGATTTTTGCCCAACAAAAAGATGAAGGGCTGACGAAGTTTGCGAAAGACGCGCAAGCGTTGCAAGCGGATTTGCTCGCCGCCGAAAAGAAGTTGCAAACAGCGGAGCAGAGGACAGACACGGGATTCACGTTCGGTTTAAAAAAAGGGCAGGAGGTTAGCAAGTTCAAAAATGTAGTAAGTTCCTATACGCAACAACTGGAATTCCTCCGCGCTGAGCAGGAGAATTTTGTGAAGGAGCAGGATGAGTTTGCCAGGCGGTTCAATATTTTTTCAGCACCAACTCCTGATCCAGTCGCCGAAAAAGCAGCGGCAGAGGGGGGGGCGGCGACAAACGTGAAGGCGGAAAAAGAAGCGCGGGAAGCGCAGCAAAAGAAAAACGAGGAGGCCGCCAAAGCCGTCACCGAGCGGCGCAAAAAGCAGATCGAGGTAGAACTTAAAGAGGTGGAGACCGTGACCCTGCGCCGGGAGGTCGTGTTGGAACAAGCCAGGGCGAAGGGCGAGATAGAAGAGGAGCGGTACCAAGACGGGCTGCTGGCGATCCAGCGGCGGAAATACGAGCAGCAGTTGGAGGTATACAAAAAGTACCGGCTGTACCAGACGGACGAGGCGCTGAAAGTGCAGAAGCAACTGCTGGTGATCGCAAAGACGGAGCAAGAGGAGGTGGAGAAAACCCGGACACAAGAGTTTACGCGAAAAATTGAGACGGTAGAGGTGACTACCGTGAGCCGAACTGTCGCGCTGGAACAAGCCAGGGGGACGGGCCAAATTGACGAGGAGCGGTATCAGGACGGGATATTGGGCATCCAGCGTAGGAAGTTGGAGGAGCAGTTGGAGGTGTACCGCGCATTCGGGAAAGAAAAAGAGGCCGAGGCCCTGAAAATCCAGGCGGCTTTGCTGGCCACAGAAAATAAGCAGGTGGTCAGGGCGGGGCAAAAGGAAACAACTGCTGCGCTCGATGTGCAAGACGTGGGCGAGGAGGCCCTGCAAGCCGCGCTGCGCTCGAAGTTCGAGGCCGCACTGCTGACGGAGCAGGACTACGAACTCCAACGCCTCGAACTGAAACGGCTGGCGTTGGCGGAGGAAATCGCCATTTTGCAAGCCTCCTCGGTGCCACAGGTGGAGGCTATACAGAAACGGGAGGAGGAGAAGGCGAAGGTAGAGGCCGACATCGCCACCAAGCGCATCGAGAACGAAAAGCGCACGGAGGAGCTGCGGCGACAGGTGCAGGAGGCTGGCATTCAAGCCACCGCCGATGTTTTCTCCGTGTCCGCGGACCTACTGGCGAAGGACGAGGCGAGCCGAAAGAAGAACGCCTCGACCATCAAAGCCTTCCAGACGGCACAGGTGATCGTGCAGGGCATCGCGGAGGTGCAGAAGATTTGGGGGGGCGCGGCGGCGCTTGGCCCCATCGCTGGCCCCATCGTGGGAGCCATCCAGACGGCGGTGGCGGTGGGGCGCACGGTGGTGGCGGTGAACAAGATACAGTCCACGAAATTCGAGCGGGGCGGCCCGGTGCGGTTCAAGTGGCTGCCGGGGGCTGTGTCGCACTCCATCGAGGAGGCGGGCGCGACGGCGGTGCAGGTGCTGCGCCCGATGCAAAGGGCATCGGCGAAGATGGGCTTCTTTGGCGGCAAGCGGCACAGCGCGGGCGGCACGAGGGGCGTGTTCGACGACGGCACACGCATAGAAGTGGAGCGGGACGAGGCTTTTGTGGTGGTGAACCGCCGCAACGCGCCGCTGCTGCGGGCACTGAGCGCGGTGAACGCGCACAACGGGAACGGGGTGCCTTTCTTCGCACGGGGCGGCGTGGTGAAGTTCGAGGGCGGCGGCTCGGTGAGCCTGAACACGAACCCGCTTCCGCTGCCCTCGGCGCAGAGCAGCCAGCAGCAGAGCGTACAGCAGTTGGACAGGCTGAGCGCGGTGGTGATGGATTTTCAGCAGGTGGTGGCGGCGTTCCCGCGCACGGTGCGCAGCCAAGTGGTGTACCAAGACGTGGAAGACGCGGGAACGCTGCTGGATGAGGTGCGGGACGATGCGGCGATATGAGGGGGCCTCACCCCCTACCCCCTCTCCAAAAAGGGAGAGGGGCGTGATGTGGGCGTGAAGCAAAAAAGCCCCCGGCGAGTCTCGCCGAGGGCTTTTACATTTGTGGATTGTTTCACTTAACCACACCGCAAAATTATGGTGATTTTTGTCTTCTGGATTCTTTTCTCCTTCTTGGTCGGCGCGATTGGCTCCGGTCGAAAAATCGGCTTTGCCGGGGCGTTTTTTTGCGCTCTGTTGCTCAGTCCGCTCATCGGCATCATCATCGCGCTGGTGAGTAGCCCGAACCCACAAGAGGCCCAGCCCCCCACTATCATTCAAGCCGCGCCGGCTTCGATAGCGGAGGAGTTGGATAAACTGCACGCACTGCTTTCGGACGGGAAAATCACTCAGGAGGATTATGATTTGCTGAAAAAGAAACTCCTTGCGTAGTCGCGCCCGGCTACTACGAGGCCGAGTGCCTCGGCGAGGAAACGGAAGCCTCCTGAACAAAAAAGCCCGCCCCGGATCACTGGGGCGGGCTTTTTTGATGTCCTATGCCCCCCTAATTAAGCCGCGCACCTTCGCAGCATGGTTACCATCAGCAAGGCGCAGATGCTCGCAGAAATCGTGGCGAGCGGAGAAAGTCCGTTCAGAATCCGGTTCGTGAAGGCCACCGGCAAGGATACGGGCAGCATGGCGGAGAAGGTGTGCTACTACGGTGCGCCCAACCCGCACCCGAAGGGCAAGCCCGCCCCCGCTTCGGAGCGCAAGCCGCGCAAGTCGCACTTGGAGAGCAACGCGCTGCCGCTGACGGATTTTTCCAGCGGCAAAATGCTCACCCCTTTCATCAGTCACATCATTGGTTTCAATGGAAAGCAGGTCATTCACTAATTCGCCCGGTGCGCAGCGCATCGGGCCGCACTCGTATTTGGTTTCGGGGGCGGGCGGGGCATTGGTCACGTTCGCTGCCCTGCCGGGCAACGCCACGCTGGACGTGGGGCGGCTAACGAAGGTCACGTCGCCCACTTCCGACCTTGCGCCGGAGGTGATGTGGTGGGGCAAAGACAACCAACTGCCTTTCTACCGCGAGGAACTCATCACGGGCAACAACATCGTGCCTGCGCTGATAGAGCGCAAGCGCAACATCTTGGCCGGGCAGGGCTGGTATGCGTACCGGGAACGGTTCGAGGACACGGGCGGCGGCATGATGAGGCGGGTGGTGGACGAGGTGCCGATGCCGCCGGATGCGGAGGTTTTTTTTACGAAATTCAAAAATACGGCCCGCGAACTGCTGGGGGAACTGCTGAAACACGGGGTGGCGATGCCGGAATTTATCCGGAACAATGCCGGGCAAATCATCCGGGTGCGCAGTTTGGAGGCGAAATACGTCCGTGCTGGGAAAAAGAACGCCTACGGCGAAATTATGGACTGGTACTGGTCGAACTTTTGGCAGCGCAACAGCAACGTGAAGCCGGAAGACCGGACGCTGCTGCGCTGCCCGGTGTATCACGGGCGGGCAGAGGAAAAGCAGGTGATGCAGCCGAAATTCGTGCTGCCGCTGATGGACGGGCTTTTCAACGACGGGTACTACCCCGTCCCGGCGTACTGGGGCGGGCGGCACTGGATCACGCTCTCTAACATCATCCCACTTTTCCACGAGGCGAACATGAGGCACGGGGCTTTGCCCCGCTGGAATTTGGTGATACCTCACGATTATTTTCTCGACTACGAGGCGATGAACGGCGCGGCTACTGAGGAAGACC
>JAYSUY010000194.1:0-5844 GCA_043718855.1 Saprospiraceae bacterium
GGGGGGAGGATAAGCCGCGAGAAAACCAGTTGAAATCAATCCTTCGTACACCTCCATTCTCAATTCTCAGTTCTCAATTATTTTAATAATCGCCAGTGCCAGCACCACATTTTCCTCCTCAGACGAGAGCGGGCGCAGCAGTGAGAGCGCACGGGGGTTGGGCATGGATGTTTTGGCGGGGTTGCTGATGGCAGCGGCGGTTTTGTTATCCGCCAGCAGTACGGGAAACTGGCTTTCGGCGGGCGCAGCCTCCAAACGAGCCAGCATGCGGCTGCCTTTGCCAGCAGCCAGCAGTGTACCCTCCACCAGCACCCCGAAGGGCTGGCTGTTCACCCAAATCTCCGTCTCCTTGCCTTTCATGCGAAAGATGAACTCGCGGTCGCTGGTACGAGCCAGCAGCACCCCGTTTTTGCCGCTCAACTGCCCGGCGTAGGCCAGCACCGGCTCGTGGTAGATGGTAGTGAACACGCCCTCACTGATGCCATCGAACCAACCCGGTTTTTTTACATCCGTGCGATTGAGCGAGAGCAGGGCAGCCATCTCGCCGTCCCATGGTACCAATTTGCCAGATGAAGCGCGATTCAGCCGGGTGCGTATGCGATCCAGCAGGCTGCGCCAAGCCTTCGTCTCTGTGTTGAGCGCAAGGCTAAATACAGAGCGGGCGATGGTGAATACTACGCCCACCACAAATGTGACGACCATGAACAGCATGAATAAGAGGCCGAGAATTCCTTTTCCGATCATTGAATTGAGTTTATTGATGTGAGGATTGGGGTATCTGGTGATTTGGTGATTTCTCACCAGAGCAATTGGTTGGCACAAAGCACTTGACCTGTTGCCAGATGAGGTCGGTTTTTTCGACGCAGGGACTGATTTGTGGCACTGTGATTGGGTATCTCAATACTCTAGCACTCAAATCACCAAATCACCAAACTCACCAAATCCCCCACCCCATCAGTATTCCAACCCAACCTGCCGACGGATTTCATCCAAAGTCTCCATCAGATCAAGCGTGAAGGACAGCGGAACCCGGTCGCTTTCGAGCAGCCCGGCGCGAAGACACTGCATCACATGGGCCGCCTCGAAAGCATAGCCCCAGCCAGGATAGGGCATATCGAAAGTGTGTTGGCGTTCGTCTCGGCCTTCGTACTGGGAGAGCGTCAGTTGCTGCGCATGGTGCCAGCGCGGGTGCAGGTAAATCGTCCCCTCCGTGCCGTAGAGCCAAGCCTCCACAGGCGTGTTGGCCGCCACCGTAGAGTGTCCCAACACGAGGCGGTTTTCTGGAAATTGGAACGAAAAAGCACAACTCTCGTCCACGCCAGTGGGCGTAAACGTAGCCGCCGCATGAATGTCTGCCGCTTGGGGTTTGCCGAAGGCGAACAAGCCGAGTATAGCCGGGTATATGCCGATGTCGAGCAGTGAGCCACCGCCCAGCGACTTATTAAAAATGCGGTGTTCAGCATCGAAGGGCATCTTGAAGCCGAAGTCAGACTTCACAGTGTGTAGGTGACCAATGGCTCCTTCCGCCACCAGGGAGAAGGCTTTTTCCACCGCCGGAATGAAGCGCGTCCAGAGGGCTTCCATCAGGAAAACGCCGTTTCGCTGGGCGGCTTCCACCATGCGCCGAGCATCAGCCGCGTGTAGGGCAAAGGGCTTTTCGCAGAGTACAGAGAGGCCGTTTTCCAAGCAAAGCAGCGTGTTGGCGCAGTGCTGCGCGTGCGGCGTGGCGATGTACACCACATCAAGCCCGGGGCATTGCACCAAATCTTCGTACCGCCCAAAGGCGTGCGGCGCGGCGTACTCGGCAGCGAACGCATCGGCCCGCTCCTGCGAGGTGGAGGCTACGGCGTGGAGGCGGGCATTGGGCGCAAGCCGCAGGTCGTCGGCAAATTTGCGGGCGATTTTGCCGGGGCCGATGATGCCCCAGTGGATGGGTTTTTCCATGAATTGTTATGGTTGGGGATTTGGGGATATGGTTATTTGGTTATAGCAAGACAGGGCATTCAACCGGGATGACAAAGGGGTTTCTGCTTCTGCTTATTGGAATGCCCTGTCTTGCTATAACCAAATAACCATATCCCCAAATCCTCATTAAAAAGGACATCCCTCGCAGGGTGCTTTTTTGGCCCCGACCACTTTGCCCAGCACTTTAAACTCGGTGCGGCGGTTGAGTTGGTGTTCACGCTCAGAGCAGGTGTTGCAAGGGCTGATGGGGCGGCTCTCTCCGTAACCCCGCCCAGCCAATCGCTCGCGAGGGATGCCCTTGCTGGCCAGCCAGTCCACCACCGTGTCGGCGCGGCGCTGAGAGAGCGTAGCGTTGTAGTCCGGGTTGCCCCGGTTGTCGGTGTGCGAAGCGATTTCGACCTGCAAATCCGGATTGTCGCGCAGCATAGTGAGTAGTTTTTCGAGGTCGGGCAGCGACTCGCCCCGGAAGTTGGACTCGTTGTAGCCGTAGTACAGGTTCACCAAAAAACCGTCGCCATCTTTGTCGCGGGCCCAACCTTCGCGGGCGGGCATGGAAACGATGCCGTTGTCGAACATCACGCCTTTTCGGATGAGGAGACCGTCGCCAAAATCGACCGTAGCAGGCTGGCCGTTGGGCAATTCGTAGAGGCCGCTCGCGTCGTTGTAGCGGGGCGCGTCGTCGCGCTGTGGCGTTTTCACCACAAAACCTTCGGCATCGCGGTAGGGCTGCAGACTAAGGTCGGCGCGGAGGTCCTCGTCGGGCGGCAGGTCGAGTGTACAGTTGCCTTCCACCACATCGGCGATGTAGCCCTCCCCCACCGCACGGACTTTGTAGCAGCAGTTTTTGGCGAGTTTGAAGCGGTAGCGACCGTCCGAGCCAGTCACAAAAGTCTCCTCCGGTTTATTGCAATCGTTGTTGAGGGTCACCGTCACGCCCTCAGCGGGCAGCCCGTCGAGCATATCGAACACGAGGCCCACGAGGTGGTTGTTCGATACCCGGTCAAGGGTCACACTCAGTTTTAGGGTAGAGCCGTTGGCTATACCGCGTGTGCAGGCTTGCCCCTTGCCAGGCTCAAAATCCTTTCGGCTGAGGGTGAAATCCATGCACTCGTTGAGCGGCATATCGAACACCACGCGACCGTCCGGGCCAGTGGTCATGGTGAGGCCGCTGCGCTTGTCCTGCAAAGTGGCATTGGTAAGTGGTTTTTTATTCAAACCATTGGTTACCAACACCTCCACTGTCACCGCGCCTTTCTGGAAAGCGTAGAGATCATCGCGCCCAGAGCCACCTTCGCGGTCGCTGGCGAAGAAGCCCCAGTCGCCTTCGGGGGCGAAAGTGAGGGCAAAATCGTCGCGGTTGGAGTTGATGGGCGCACCGAGATTGACAGGTAGGTTCCAGGCGGTTTTGCCTTTGGGCGTGGTGAAATAAATATCCAGCCCACCCAGCCCGACGTGGCTGTTGGAGGCGAAGTACAGGCGGTTGTCGACGCTGATGTGCGGGAAAATCTCGTTGCCTGCCGTGTTCACCTCTGGGCCGAGGTTGAAGGGGAGGCCCCAGCGGTCGACCTCCCAGTTGCTCACGTAGATGTCCATGCCACCGTAGCCGCCAGGCTTGTTGCTGGCAAAAAACAGGCGCTGACCATCTATGCTCAGGCTGGGGTGGGCGGTGCTGTACTCGTCGGAGCAGAAGGGCAACTCTTGCAGCGGCCCCCAGTTGTCGGTACCGCTGATTTTGCCGGAGTAGATTTTGAGTTTCACAAGGCCATCGTCGCTCTTGCCCGTTTTGCCGTCGAGGTAGTTGTTTCGGGTAAAATAAATGGTCTGCGTATCAGCGGAAAACGTGACGGAAGCCTCGTGAAATTTGGAGTTGACGCTGCGGCTGTACCGCTCGGTTTTGCCCCAAGCGAAAGAGCCGAAGTGTGCGGTGTCGCGGCGGAAAGGCAGCGCGTATATTTCGCAGAACGCCGCTCCCGTCCACATATTCACCCGCTTAAAAGCCCCACCGGGGTCGCGGTCGCTGGCGAACAGGAGGCGGTCGCCCAGTATGGCGGGGGCAAAGTCGTCCATGTTGGAATTGATGGGCAGGTGGGCCACGACGTAGGATGTGCGGCTTTTGGTGAGCAGCAGTTCCTGCTGGTCGCAACTCTGGGCCAGAAATTTACCCCGGTCGTCGTCGGGCCGCTCGCGGTTGTACTCCGCAAACCAAGGCTTGGCCTCGGTGCATTTGCCATTGGCTTGCAACATCATGCCGTAGTACAACTTGTTGATGGCGTTGCAGTTGGTGTCTCGTACCACCTCGGCGTACCAGCGCTCGGCGTGTTCGGGGTCGTTCACGAGGCGGTAGCAATCGGCAAGTTTGGCCTTCACCTCCACGTCGTTGGCGTGGCGGGTGAGTATCTGCTGGTACAGCACGATGGCAGTGGTGTAGTCCCAAGCCTCTACTGCCTTGTCCGCTTGGGTGCGGAGGAGGGTTTGCGCGGGGAGGGCGGCGCACAGGGAGAGGAAGAGGAGGGTGGAGAGTAGTTTTTGAGTCATAATCATTTCGTCATTGGTCATTTCGTCATTCGGAGGTTTCGCAAGCATGCTGCCCAAATCAGGCCACCCACTTGTCAAGCGACAAGCCGGGTATCCGTGAAAAATGATTGAGGTTGTTTGTCACAAGCATCAGGTCGTGTTCGATAGCGGTAGAGCCAATGAGCACGTCGTTGTGTCCAATTATTTGGTTGGTCGCGCGCAAGTCGGCAATGATTTTTGCACCTATCTGAGCGGTGGAAAGGTTGACAGAAAGGACTGAGTTCAATTGTACAAAATTCTGAAAACGTTGCATTTGGGCATGAGCATCTTTGAACATTAGGCCATTTAAAATCTCGTAGTAAGTGATGACGCTCAGATAAACAAAACCATGTACAAGCAGATGCTCGTCAATTTTTTGGATGACTTTTTGGTTGCCTTTGAGGTAAAAGGAAAGCGTGTCGGAGTCGAGGATGGCTTGTCTCATAGGTCAATTTCGCGGGCAAAAAGTGAACTGGTGGCTTCTTTACCAGCAGCCAGTATTTCTTCAAAATCGGCATCCGACAGGTCTTTCCAAGAGCCTGCCAGTGCAAGGATGGCCAGCCTATTCTTTTGTTTATCAAAGTTTTGGCGGTTGAGGTCAGAAAGGTATTGCTCCACCTGTAGCAGATGCTGCACGGGCAGCAAGCTGATGTGGCGCAAAACGGACTGGTACAATTGTGCTTGTCCCATGGTTGAATTTTTTTCAAAAGTAAGACAGATGTGCGGCGCGGCAACTCAAAAATATCTCGGTGTCGCCACGTTTCGCACCTTCACTTGGAAGTCGTATCCCAGCATGAGTTCAAACGAGCCTGCTGTGGTCTTGCGTATCGGGCTGAGCGGCAGGTCGTAGGCTGCGCCGATGCGGAGGCCGTTGCGGAGGTGCCAGGCGGCCCAGAAATCGGCGGAATCTGTGGAGGATTCGCGCAATTCGAGCGCGGTGCGGAAAGCAGCACCCACCCAAAATGTTTCAAAGAAAAACAGCGACAGGTCAAGGTCTAACTCTGTGGGGCTGCCCACGTTGCGGAAAGCCGCGTCGGAGCGGAAGCCGCTGAGGAACCCGGTGGTTTTGAGCAGGGCACTGGGGCGCAGCACCACACTTTCGCTGCCCAACGGGATGGCTGCGCCGATAGTGGTGTAGTAGTGGCGGTAGTTTTTGGAAAAAATGGCATCGTCGCCCGCGCCCGTTTCCCGCAGGTCGTACTCCAACATGCTGGGCACGCCGAAGCCGACGTAGAAACGCGGCGCGTAGAGGTAAAGCCCGGCCCCGAAGTTGGGCAGCCAGCGGTTGAGGTTGGTCTGGAAAGCTGCGTCGGTGGGGTTTTCGAG
>JAYSUY010000195.1:0-2146 GCA_043718855.1 Saprospiraceae bacterium
GCCGTCCACGCCACCTACGAAGCCAGAAAAAAACGAAAAAACATCAAAGAACTTTATGAGTGTTAAATTCTCCCGAACGCATATGCGATGAAGTCGGGAGGCGCAACATACTACTGGACATTTTTCACACAACGCCACAACGCCACAACGGGGCGAAATGCAAAGCACTTAAAGTCAATTCGTTGTGTCGTCGTGGCGTTGTGTGAAAAATGTCCAGTAGTATGGGGGCGCAACACCGGTAGAAATGTGCTGGCCACATCCAAACAGCCCCAGCGGGGCGCAGCAAAAACAGGTGTGTGCTACGCCCCGCTGGGGCTTCCAGATTGACATCCAATCAACCCATCACCAAATCCAGCAGCAGCACTCCCGCCAGACCCGCCACCCCGATGATGGTTTCCATTGCCGTCCAAGTACGGAAAGTGTCGCGCAGACTCAGCCCAAACCATTCTTTGAACATCCAAAAACCAGTGTCGTTGACGTGCGAGCACATCAAACTGCCCGCCCCTACGGCCAGCGTCATCAATTCGGGCGAAGCCCCGCCGCCCGCCACGAGCGGCTGCACGATGCCCGCCGCCGTCATGCCCGCCACCGTTGCCGACCCGACGGCGATGCGCAGCAGGGTGGCGATGCCCCAGCCCAACACGAGTGGCGATACCGCTGCTCCGCCCAACTGAGCGGCCAAATCCTTGCCGATGCCACTGTCCACCAGCACCTGCTTGAAGGCACCTCCTGCGGCCAAAATCAACAGGATCATGGTGGCTGCGCCCAGCGCGGCACTTGATTTTTCAAACAAAGCATTGGTTTTCAGGAGGTTTGTATTTCGACTAAAAAGATTCTGGCTAAAAAACAGCAGCACGGCCAGCACGGCCAGCAGCATCGCTACGCTGGGATCGCCGAAAAATTTGACCCATGCCCGCAACGGGTTTTCTGCGGGCAAGTAAAGTTCGGCGACCGTAGCGCAAGCCATGAACAGCACGGGCAGCAGGGCGATGACCAAACTTTTGGCAAAGCCCGGCAAGGCCGATGCTTCCCAGTGCTTGGGCTGGAACAGGCCCTCGGGCGGCTTGGACGTGATGTTGGGTAAAAATTTAGGGAAAAAAATGCCCGCAATCAGCGCAGTCGGCACAGCCACCACGAAACCCAGCAGCAAGGTTTTGCCCAAATCAGCCCCAAACACATTGGCCACCGCTGTCGCACCGGGGTGCGGCGGCAGGAAGCCATGCGTGACGGAGAGCGGTGCCGCCATCGAAATCGCCAGCGGTACCAGTGGCTGCCCCGAAACCGCAGCAATCGAAAAGACCAGCGGAGCCAGCACCACGAAGCCCGCATTGTAAAACATCGCCACGCCGACCACGAAGCCGGTGAGCAGCACAGCCCAATTCGCGCGTTTTGGGCCAAAAATGTGCAACAACCGCCCCGAAATCACCTGCGCCGCCCCGGTTTCTGCCAAAATGCTGCCCAGTACAACCCCCAGCGCCAGCACCAGCACGAGGCCGCCGAGGGTACTGCCGATGCCGTTCTGCACCGATTTCAGCAGTTCGGCGGGAGCCATGCCGCTCACCAATCCGGTGAACAGTGCGGTGATGGTGAGCGCGAGGAAGGCGTTGATTTTGGCAAAAATGATGAGCGCCAGCAGGAGGGCGATGGAGAGAGCGAGGATCAACATGGGCGATGGATGGTGAATTTTTTGCTGGTTGGCAGTGTCGAAGCGAAGGCGTTTTTTTGACAGGATGCACAGGCATAGCCAGAGCGACAATTTGGAATGCAGCCATATGGAAGTCTTTCAGGGTTTTCCACCGTTTCAATAATGCTTTGAAGTAAATCTTGTAAGTCATTTCAATAATTGTGTAACTCTTGCCGCTTGAACCAAGCGCACCTTTGTACTCTCAAAAAAGGTTCTTTACAGTCAAAAACAATGAAAATTTATACAATATTCTTCAAAATACCATCAATAAGGAGCCATTTTTAGAGATTACTCGCCCCATCAGGCGACCATTTTTCATCAAAAACAAATATCATGAATACCGTAAAAAATTTAGCCATCTATTGCCTACTGGGTAGTCTGCTGCTTGTAGGCTGCAAATCTTGGAGCAAGACTCAAAAAGGAGCGGTGATCGGTACTGCCGCTGGTGCTGGTGCTGGTGCT
>JAYSUY010000196.1:0-5837 GCA_043718855.1 Saprospiraceae bacterium
CATGGCCGCGAACCTCTTCGAGTTAGAAATGGAGGGCATGAGCACCGAAGACCGCGAATTCGAAATGGCCCGTCGGGTGGTGCGGCTCTCCACCACTGCAACCAAGCGCGCCGTAACCTCCGCCCGCAAAAACCCCAGCGCGCCGCCGCGTGCCATTGCCGCCAATGCCATCAAACAAGCAGCGGCCCAGCACATCCCCCGCCTCCTCACCCCCATCGTCAGGGACCGGCCGACCCGCCCCGGCATCAACCCTAGCCGCCCCAACAGGCCGCCCTACTTCGGCGACAGCCCCTGGACCGCGGCAGCAGCGGGCAGCGCCTTCGGCCAAGCGATGGGCAACGCATTTGGCGGCCAATTCGGCAACCCCTACAGCGGCCAATTCGCCAACCCCTACGGCGGCCAGTTTGCCAACAACCCCTACGGTGGCGGCGCGGCGGCAGGCAGTCCTCCCGCTGGCAACAGCGGTGGCGGCGACCCCTACGCCAACAGCGGCGGCGGCGGTGCTGTGGCCGATGCCCCAAGCGGCGAACCCAACTCTGGCACCTGGACGCGCCAGGGCAATCAAATCATCATCAATCTCTAACACACAAAATTTTTTTCCACCATGAATTACGAGAACATGGAAGGCTACGAGCTCCATCCTGAAATCGCCAACGAGTTCGAGTACGAAATGTACGAAGGCGAACTCGCCCAAGAACTCCTCAGCCTCCAAAGCGAGGAAGAGATCAACCACTTTCTGGGCGGCCTCGTCCGCAAGGCTTGGTCGGGCGCAAAATCGCTTTACAACTCCCCCACCGGGCAAGCCGTGAAAGGCCAGATCATTTCCGCCGCAAAATCCTGGGGCCGCAAAAAACTCCCCGAATTGGGTCGCAAAGCGGGCGGCTGGCTCGGCCAGAAGGGCGGCGGGTGGCTCGGCAACAAACTGGGCGGCGCAGCAGGCCAACAGGCTGGCGCAGATGCATTCGGGCAAGCAGGTACCTGGCTCGGCGGCGCGGCGGCCGACGCGCTCAGCAACCGCTACCTGAACGAGTACGAGTACGAAGCAACTGGCGGTGGCGGCCCCGAACTCGCCGTAGCCCGCGGTATCCTCCGCCTCACCCGCCAAGCAGCCACCGAGATCGCCGCAGCCGCGCAATCCGGCCGCCCGCTCCACCGCAACGCCGTGCGTGGTATTATCATCCGCAACGCACGCCAGCAGTTCCCGCAAATGAATTTCCCCGAGCCTCGCTACGCCAACCCCATCGGCGGCGGGATACAGGGCGGCAATCAAGGCGAATACGCTGACGACGGCGGCGGCTACGCACAACCCAGCAACACCGGCACATGGTACAGGCAAGGCAACCAGATCATCGTGTCGGGCGTGTAGCCGGGCCGATGCACAGCGCAGCAGCCGACAGCAGCAGCGACGAGGACGGCCACCAACGCCAGTTCCTCGTCCACGAGGCCGAAGCCCTGCTCACCCGCTTGGCGCAGGTGATGCCCTTCGACACCACGATGCCAATGGTGGTCGCAGCAGCCATTTCGCCGAAGGCGCAAAAAGCCCTGCACCAGCTCATCCGAGCAGGCCGCCAGCAACTCAACCAGCGGGTGCGGCTCTTCATCCGGGGGCTAAAAACCAACCAGACGGAGCCGCTGCACCGCCTGCAATCGGCCTACTCGGTGCTCAAACTGCAGTTCAACGCGCTGCTAGATCAGTTCGACATCTTCGCCGATGTGATCAACCAACGCAGCGAACACCACACAGGGGTTTGGCTGGCCGGGCTTGACATCCTCGCCCGCGACGTACTGCGGCTCGAAGGCGATTTTTACCACCCGCCGCCCATGATCTGCTACTTGGATCGGGGACACGGAGCGGCCATACGCCGCGCCCGCACCCGGCTTCCGGGCGGGGAAGAAAACCCGGTGGCCGTCATCAAAGTCCCCCGCGAGCGCATGGTGGGCAGCGGCATCGGCTCCTCGCTTGTGCATGAGGTGGGACATCAGGGAGCGGCTTTGCTGGACCTCATCGCCAGTTTGAAACCCATTTTTGATAAAAAAGCGGCACAAGAGCCACAGCGGGCGCGGGCTTGGCAACTGTACAGCCTCTGGATTTCGGAGATACTGTCCGATTTTTGGTCAGCCGCCACGCTCGGCATCAGCGCCAGCACCGGGCTGATCAGCGTAGTAAGCCTGCCGACTTACTTCGTGTTCAGGATGCCCGACGACGACCCGCACCCCTACCCCTGGATCAGGGTAAAAATCAGCATCGCCTTCGGGCGGGCGCTGTACCCCGACCCGCAGTGGGACCGGCTCGAACGAACTTGGGAACGACTCTACCCTACCGAAGGGCAGCCCGCCGCACAGCGCGACTTGATTCGCCTGCTGAGCGGTGTGCTGCCAGACTTCGTGCAAACCGTGATTCAGCACCGCCCCGCCGCGCTGCGGGGCAAGCGTCTGCTGGATGCTTTCCCGCTCGGCGAGCGGCAGCCCGCTCAACTGCGCCAGCTGTACCTCGCTTGGCAGCAAGAGCCGAAGGCGATTTACCGCGCCCGGCCGGGCCTCCTGTTCGCGGTCATCGGGCAGGCCCGGGCCGACTTCGCGCTCTCGCCTGCCAGAGAAAACAAGACGCTGACGGAGATGCTCTATCAGTGGGCCATCATGCAACAACAACAATCAGTTTAACTTTTAAAAGCAAAAAAATATGAAGCCGAATTTCCCAGAAGTGGTGAAATTGAAGTTCAAGGACCAGGACAAGAAGACACCGTCAAGCACACTGGATCTGGCCTTTGAACTCTCCTCCATCAACTTCGACATCAATCAGGCTACCATCAACACCAGTACTCCGTTCACTGCGGAGCTGTCGTTCGAGTTGCGGCTGGACCCGACTGTGAAATTGCCCGCGTCCGCAACGGATCTGAACAAATTGGACGCTCTCATCCAAAGGTTTTACAACACCGCTGCGGCAGGGCAGCCCATCGTTCCCCTCTACGCTACTTTCACCGACCTGTTGGCGCAAAAGGTTTTTGGAGCGACGGACAACATCAGGGTGTCGTTTCGGGACTTGGGGAGAGCAGAAAGGCCGTCTCTTGGCGATCCTATCATTTACAGCCCTGCTGACGACAATTTCGTGATCGCCGATTCCTCCAAGTTCGTTTCGGTGACCGACCAGTCGGTTGACAATGCCGACCTGGCTACCGCAAAGTGGCTGGTTCAGATCAAGTTTCTCAGCAAAAGCGGCTCAAACAGTTTGGTACTGTACCCTAAGTTGGAAACGACGTGGGTAAAGACAGATTCGACACCTACGCTTTCAGCAGGCAACTTGTCTTTGGGAGTGGTCGAGCAGTTCGCGCCCTTGAACGACGAACTGAAACTGAGCTACGAACTGCTAGTGCTCATCCCCACTGCCGCCAACCCTGCCAACGGTCAGAGCTCAAGTCAAGATTTGGTGAGTACTATCGGCAAAGTTTCCGACGAAATCACCGACTCCTTTGCGAATCTCGGTGCCACCCTCGCCGACAAACTCTCGAACACCGTCAACGCCCGCCTGCAGCCTGTGGCTGGGCAGATTTCCTACGACCTCGCCTTGTGGATGATCATCCAAAAAGGCACACAAGACCTCTCCTTTCAGAACTACTCGGACTACATGGACGAGATTTTCTGCGGCGTACCGCAGACCTCTCTCACAGCAAACACCGCAGTGAAGGACAAAGCCAGCAAGCTCAGCAAGTCCCGCGCGCTGCCCTTCATGGGCGTAGATGCTTACCAGAGCGTCAAGGTGGCGACCGAGGCGTTCGTGATGGTCAACTGTATGGCCGACGATGTTTTCAACGAAGAAGCGCTACTCAGCCTGAATAAAAACGTGCCTTTGGTGAACGGCGCAGCAGACCAGAAAAAACTGGACGAGTGGTGGGGCGACTATAAGGAAGAGGTCAACGGCGCGGGCGAAACCATCCCATATCTCGCTGTCATTCAACGGAAAATGCAAGACACGGGTTTTAAGGTCAACTCTTTTGAAGATGCTTTCCGGCAGTACGCCGAGAACGGCACCACCCTCAGCGGCTCCACTTGCTTCGGTGTGATTCAGGAGAAACTCACCCACCCTTGCTTCTTGGAACTCATCTGGAGCTACTGGCATGAAGAAAGCATGATGGTGCAGGGCCTGAACGCTATGGGCCGCCGTTTCCAGAACATCAAAGGCCCCGGCGCGGTGGACCCGCTCGCCAATCTAGAGATTGACCCGTTGCGTCCGCTCAGCAACCTGATGTGGGGCTACATCCAGGATGAGCAGCACCGCCTCACCGTGCGCCGCCGCGCTTACGAGTACGACCACCACTATGGCATCTCGCTGCAAGGCTCAGCGGTGCAGAACATGCGCTTTGCCGACAGCCGCTCGAAGTTCATCGAGGCGTTCCACATGCTGCTGCACCTGACCAACAAGTTCTACAAGCAGGCCGACGACATGACGGTGCAGCCCGACGGCTTCCCCATCCTGAACGCACTGAAAGAGACCCACTTAGTGCTTTCCGAAGGCGCACACAACCAGTATGGCGACCTGCCATCGGTGGCCCGCGCCGAGATGCTGATGCAACAGTGGCTGCTGGCCCGGCCCGAGTTCCGCAGCTTCTTGCCTACCCGCATCATGGTGGCTTACCCAGAACCATGGATGGACCGCGTGTCGGCCCTCAACAACCTCATGGGCTGGACGAAGACCTCCGTGCTGCACTTCCGCGACCTCGGCGTGTTCGGCGAGCAACTCCTGCTCTCCATCCGCTTTGGCAACTGGGCCGGTGTGAACGACCGCTTCTCCGCCTCCAACTGGGCCAACTTCTGGCGGCCACAGATACAGGCCTACATCCATGCCTACCGCGCGGCCACGGGGGTCGACCTCACCGCCGACGTGCCGGGCGCACGGATAGATTCGATGCAACCTTCTGTCCACCTCCAGCGGCGGCTGATGGAGCAGCGCGGCAAAGCGGCCTGAGCGCACCGGTAGCACGGCCTTAAGGCCGTCGGAACAAGGGGCGTTCACGCCTGACTCGCCGTAAACGGCGCGTATACCGACGGCGTGAACGCCGTGCTACCATTACCAAAACCGCCCATGCCGCCTACACTCGACTTCTCCTCCAGCCTCTATCTGGGCTGGCGGCACAGCAGCCACAACCTACCGCACTGGGCAAACCTGAGTACCGGAGTCCCTGCTGCTTTTGAAGAGCCGACCGAACACCGTGCTGTGGGCCAAGCAGTTGCACAGATGCAAGGATTGGAAGCGGGCCTTGTGGCCCCTTCCACCTTGCACCTGTTCTTCGACTGGTTTGGCTTGCTCGACCCGCGCTGTTGGGTGGTTTTCGCCGACGAACACCTGTACCGCGTAGGGCAGTGGGGCGTGGAGCGGGCCGCCGGGCGCGGTGTGCCTATTTTCCGTTTTCGCCACCAGTGCGCCGCTTCGCTGCGGCAGTTTTTTCTGAAAAAACTCCCCGCAGCGCGGCGGCCCATCGTCGTCACCGACGGCTGGTGTCCAATCTGTGGCCAAGCGGCCCCGCTCCGCGATTACCTCGCGCTGCTGGAGCCGCTCGGCGGACTGCTGGTGCTGGACGACACGCAGGCGCTGGGGATTTTCGGGAATGTCCAATGTCCAACAAGCCCGCCTACGCCGAAGGCTACGGCGGGTAAAAATGCGGAATGCCCAACGGCCCACAGCCAATGGCTAACAGCCCACAGCCACCCTCCTACGGCAAGCCTTCAGCGGGTAAAACAGCCAACAGCCAGCAGCCAATGGCTAATAGCCAACAGCCAACAGCCTCCCGGCGGCGGCCTGCTCCAGCACTTAGACATCCGAAGTCAGCGAGTGGTCAGCATCA
>JAYSUY010000197.1:0-2146 GCA_043718855.1 Saprospiraceae bacterium
GATTTCACCTCAAAATCCTTTTTTATCTGCCTAAATCTGTCCAATCCGTGTCCCATTCTTGTCGCGGTGGGCGGTCAAAAGGGCTGCCTAAGTTTTTACAAATTGAGCATTGAGCATTTAAAGCGGCTCTATTTTCCATTCTCAATTCTCAATGACCTCGTATTCGCCAATGCGCTGCGTCATCAGGTGCGGCATACCCTTGCCAGTGCGGGCGATGACAGGGCGAAAGCGGGCATTCCAGACAATTTCGGCAGCAGTGTAGGAATGGCGAGCGTGTACCTGCTGCTGGTTGGTCTCGTCTGTGCCTTTCACCAACACCATGATTTCGGTATTGGCATCCAGCAGTTCTTGCGGAGAGAAATTGAAGATCGGGCTTTTGTCGTTGAGCGAATGCACCAGCGTCCACGACAGGGAGAAAAACGATATCTTGCTGATTTCCAACTCTAAAGGGTAAAATTTTCGCTCCAAATCCCCATCCTGGTTGCGTTGATTGGAGGCCATCAGCACCTGTACTTCGGTTTCGATGAGTTCGCTGCGGCGAGCATTTCCCATGCGGAACATCAGCCCTCGCACCGATTGGTATGGAGCAACGATCAGTTTTTCGCTGAACACGATTTTGGCCTGTGGCCTCGAAAACCGCCCGTAGAGCAGGCCCGAAATCAGGGCGAAAGTCAATAGCCCAAGAAACGACTCAAACGAGGCCATCACGTTGGTCAACAGTCCGTTAGGGCTGATGTGCCCGTATCCTACAGTGGTCAGGGTTTGGCTGCTAAAAAAATAGGCTTGGGTAAAATTTTGGAAAAAACTGCCCAGTGTGGTGCCGCTCAGGTGTTCTATCCCAATGAGACAGTACGCCAAGGAAAACAGACAGTTGATCAGAACGAAGCAGATCAGGATAAAAAACAGGAACCACGACCACGACATCGTGATGAGGTGGTAGTAAGTGTTGTCCCAAATACTGATGCGCTGGCGCACCACATTAAACGATCCATCAGGGTTCATCAGGCGGCCCTCAGTGGTAGCCACGCGCCCAAAACCCAATTCTCGATCAAGCGGTTTGCTCTTGATTTTTCGGATCAGAACACTGAAGTTATTGCTGTTCATGTATCGATATTCCTCAGAAAAACGTGAGGTTGACAAACAAAAGGAGATAGTGAAAGTTTTAACCGCCAACAATGCCTGAGTACCCTGCCAGTGCATGCTCCGATCTACCAAAATCACTCATCAACAATAGGATATGAAACGCCGTGCCATTGTTTGGTTTCGACAGGATTTGCGCCTGCACGACAACGAAGCCCTCACTACAGCCCTACACATAGCTGAAGAAATCATTCCCGTCTTCGTGTTCGATGAGCGAGTGTTTCGTGGCGAAACCCACTTCGGGCTGCCAAAAACGGGAAAATTTAGAGCCAAATTCATCTTAGAAAGTGCCGAAGACCTGCGCCAAAACCTGCGAGGTATTGGCGGTGACCTCGTCGTCAGGTTTGGAAAACCAGAGTGCATACTGGCCGAGATTGCGCAAGAACTGAAATGCTCGTGGGTGCTTTGCAACCGGGAACGTACCCGGGAGGAGGTGCAGGTGCAAGATGCACTTGAGCAAAAACTTTGGGGTAAGGGAGTCGAACTGCTCTACTCACGCGGCAAAATGCTCTACCACACACAAGATTTGCCGGTACCGGTACACCACACGCCCGATCTTTTCACCCAGTTCCGCAAAGACAACGAGCACATCACCTCCGTGCGTGATCCTCTGCCTGCACCAACAGCGATGGCTGGCTTGCCCGCCGGGCTGGAAGCGGGCGAAATGCCCAGACTTGACACCTTGGGGCACTCTGCCTTTGAACCAGACCCCCGCGCTGTACTTCCGTTCAAAGGCGGCGAAACCGAAGGCTTGCTGCGGCTGCGTTATTACCTCTGGGACACTGATTTGGTGAAAAACTACAAAGAAACCCGCAATGGGATGGTCGGTGGCGACTACTCTTCCAAATTTTCGCCCTGGCTGAGCGTGGGTTGCCTTTCGCCCAAAACCGTTTACCACGAACTCAAGCGCTATGAACACGAGCGCATCAGCAATGAAAGCACTTACTGGCTGTTTTTTGAATTGTTGTGGCGCGATTTCTTTCGGCTATTGGGAAAAAAGTACGGC
>JAYSUY010000198.1:0-5836 GCA_043718855.1 Saprospiraceae bacterium
GTTTTTTGCGGTGCTCGCGGAGCAGTTCTTGCAACACGGGCAGGTAGGTGCGTGTGGGCGACAGAATGAGTTTTCCAACGGTAACCTCTTGATTACCAACCTTTATCTTTTCTGTCAAAGTCCGGTTGCCCGTGTACACCACCTCGCCCGGCAGGCGCGGGTCGAAACTTTCGGGGTATTTTTCAGCGTAAACTTTCGACAGCACATCGTGGCGGGCGGCGGTGAGGCCATTGCTGCCCATGCCACCGTTGTACTCGGTTTCGTAGGTAGCTTGGCCGAACGAAGCAAGTCCAACGATGACATCGCCGGGGCGGATGTTGGGCACCACTACGTCGCTGCGTTTCATGCGGGCGAAGGCGGTGAAACCCACATCAATCGTTCGCACGATGTCGCCCACATCGGCGGTTTCGCCGCCCGCGAGGTGGAGGTTTACCCCGTGCTGCTGCATTTTTTCTACAAAATCGGAGGTGCCACGTATCACCGCTGCGATGACCTCGGCAGGTATCAGGCCCTTGTTGCGCCCGATGGTGCTGCTGAGCATGATGTTGTCGGTACAACCTGCGCAAGCCATGTCGTCAAGGTTCATCACGATAGCATCCTGCGCCACGCCGGGCCACACGGAGAGGTCGCCCGTTTCGCGCCAGTAGAGGTAGGCAAGGCTGGTTTTCGTGCCAGCTGTATCGGCGTGCAGCAGGTTGCAGTGCTTCGCGCTGCCCGCCGCGAGGTCGGGCAGGATTTTGCAAAAAGCATTGGGATACAGGCCTTTGTCCAAGTGTTGGATGGCTGCATGGACTTCTTCTTTGGAGGCGGAGACACCGCGCTGGTCGTATTTTGTCATGTTTACCCGCCGTAGCCTCGGCGAAGGTGGGGTGGTCATTATTGTTTCGGCCTCTGGTTGTACCCACGCTCATCAAACGGCTGTAAATCATCAAGGTACATCCGTTCCAGCAGTTTCACCTCCTTGCCGTAGTCCAGCCCGTCGCCTTCTACGGGTCTGATTTCAGACAGGATTTCGTACCGAAAACCCTCCTCGCCATACGTCGCCCAGTCCTGTTGGAGGGTCTTGCTGGGATGGCTGCCAAAGCCCAATTGCGCCCGGTGCTGGTTCCAAATCGCATCCAAGTTGATGCTGCTTTCCACAAAAATTTTCCCGTTGACCACATTTCTGATCTGGAAAACGCCCATCGGAAACTGCTTCTGCTTGTACTCTTCCTGCAATTCTTTCTTTGTTTTCATGCCTTTTTTGCGGCAAAGGTAGTTTTCTCCAATCGAAGCCAAGGGAAGGGTGCCAGCCATTTTGCTTTTTGCAGCAAGCGGACAAGCCAGCGGTCGTTCAGGTTTTCTGCACCCGCTGCGGCAGCATCGGCCCAGAGGTGGTGGTGGTAAAAAGCAGACATTTCGGGTACACCGAGCTGAGCGTAGTAGTCCGCTGTGCGCTGTTTGGCTGCTGCCCGCGCAGTTTCATTGGGGTAAAAATTGGAGTCCACGATGTGAATTTCTCCGTTGGTAGTCAATGTGTTGTGCAGCGCAGGCCACAGTTCGGGCAAATCGGGAAAATACTGCACCGAAGCGGCCAGCACCACCACATCGAAATGGGTTTGAGGCAAAATGCCTTGCAACACATCGGCGTATACGAACTGCAAATTGGAGCGACCAAAGCATCGCGCCCCCTGCACCAGTTCTGTTTCGTTCAGGTCAACTGCCCAGATGTCCCAGTTGGGTTGCTCGGCCAAGCGGTTGGCCATCCAGCCGTTGCCGCAGCCCAAGTCGAGGATGCGGAGGGGGCGTTGAGCGTATTTTTTCCGTAGATATTTTTGGAGCCGCTGAAAGGAACGCCGCCGCCAGCGCCACTCTTTTTCAAGAGGCAAACGGCAAAAAGCAAAGGGCAAATGCGGCAGCCGCGCCACCTCGTCGTCGTTCAGCACCCGGCCTTCCAAGCGGCGGGCGCGGAGGTAAGCGGCTTCTTTTTCCTGAAAATCAGCGGGTTGGGTGAGGTAGCGAACGGTGGTGTAGTCGGACACGGTAAATTTTTTTTGAGCGGCAGGTTTTGTCGCACCTCGATTCGTCCGACGACAAATTCGTCGGACGAAGGTCAAGATGCGCACCTCGTCCGACGAATTTGTCGTCGGACGAGTCCTGTACTGGAGGACAAAATCTGCCGTTGGGCAATATCGCGGTGCTTCAGGCGACTTGCTGCACTGTTTGACAACGCCATAAACGCAGTGCTACCGCTGCAAGGCAGCGGCTTGCTGCAAGTCTGCTTGGCCTTTTGCCGCCTCGCCCAATTTCAGGTAAGCGTTGCCGCGAATCTGGTAGGCGGGCAGGTACTTGCTGTTGAGTGACAGCGCTTTAGATGCATCACGCACCGCTTCGGCATAGTGGCCGAGTTGGTAGTGCGCGTTCGCCCTGTTGTTGTGCAGCATGGCGAGGCTGGGGGCAGCGGCAATGCCCGCGTCGAAAGCGGCTACGGCTTCTTCCAATCGGCGAGCATTGAGCAGCAGCACGCCCCGGTTGGTGAGCGCTTCGACATAGCCAGGGCGCAGTTCGGCAGCACGGGCGTAGTCGGCGATGGCCGCATCGAGGTTGTTGGTTTTTTCATTGGCCACGCCCCGAAAGTACCAAGTCTCCGGCTCCTTCGGCTCCAGTTCGAGGCTCTTCGAGAGGTCGGGCAGGGCCTCCTGCGATTTGCCCATCATCACCGCGCATTTGCCCCGGTTGAGGTAGAGTTTGGGCGAACTCAGCCCGCCCTTGATGGCCCGGTCGAAGTCGTCGTAGGCTTGTGGGATTTGGCGGAGGTTGTAGTACGCTTGGCCGCGCCCGTTGTGGGCTTCGATGTATGAAGCATCGGAGCGAAGGGCGGCGGAGTAGTGGTCGACGGCGGCCTGAAAATCCAGCCCGATGAGTTTGTTGTAGGCCAAATTGCACTGGCAGAGGGCTGATTCGGGTGTTTTGGCGACACAATTGTCGAACATCGCCACCCCATCCTTCCACACCGAGGTTTGCAAAAAAGCCAAAAAGCCCAGCACTACACCTGCCCCGACGAGGATGCCCGTGCGCAGCGCAGGCTTCATTTTTTCCAGTAAAACGCTCGCCACAAAGAACAGCCCGACGCAGGAGAGGTACACGTAGCGGTCGGATCGCAACTCGAAACTGCCCACCGTGCGGAAGGGCAGCATGACGGTGAGCGGCAGCAGGTAGAGGGCCAAGCCGAGCAGGAGATTGGGTTGGTCGCGCCATTTTTTCCAGATAAAAAAGCCGAGCGCAGCGAGTACTACGGGGGCTGCGTAGTACTCGGGCGACCAAGCACCGCCCCCGCTTTTTACGAAGGGGTAGGAGATGGAGTACCCGATGGGCAGCAGCAGTTTGAAGGGGTAAAATAGGGCGGTTTGGCACACCATCCAAAAGCGGTCGAGAGCAGAGAAAGCCGCCGAGGTTTGCTCGATGTCGTGGCCTTCGGCGGTGCGGGTAGAGAAGGTATTGAGACCAAACCAGAGGCTGAGGCAAAAGTAGGGCAGCAGGTACGCCGGAATGTTATTCCGGCTGGGGTGGGTCGGAATAACATGCCGACGTACATACAACTCCATCGCCAGCAGCACGAGCGGCAGCGTCACGGCAGCCGATTTGGAGAGGCAAGCCAACGCGAAAGCGAGCAGCGAGAGGGCCAGCCAAGCCGCTCCCCCACCCTTCCGCCAGCGCAGCCAAGCCAGCGCGCTGCTGAGGTAAAATGTGCTGAACAGCACGGTACTGAGCGCGGCGGCCCAGCACACGGCTTCGGCCTGCACGGGGTGTACGGCGAAGAGCAGCGCGGCGAAAAACGCCGCCCAACTCAGCCCGGTCAGGCCGCGCAACAGCCTGAATACCAGCACTGCATTGAGCGCGTGGAGCAGTACGCCCAGCAGGTGGTAGCCCCAGGCTTCGGTGCCAGAAATCAGGCTGCCGACCCAGTAGCCGATCCACGAAATGGGGGCGTACATCCCCAGATTTTGGCCCGTGAAGAACTTGGCAAACGAGGGGTTTTGCAGGGCGTGGTTGTAGAGGATGGCCTTGTCGTCGTCAAAAAACACGAAGCCGTTGGAGATGCAGGCTGCCCACACCACGAAGGCCACAGCGGCGAGTGTCAGTTCGGGTAGTGCCTTTTTTTCAAAAAATGAAAACCCGGCAGCGGGCGGCTCCGGGTTGGCAACGGATTGAACGGCAGGGGCTTGGGGAGGCTGTTTTTTATGTTGCTTGCTCATTTTGCGTCAAAAACTGTGTCCGCTTTTGTGGGGCAAGGTTACGCCAATTTGCACTTTCAGGGGTTGTAAAAAGAAAGCCCCGGCGATCAATCGCCGGGGCTTATCGGTGTCTGTTGGATGGCCTTTGGATTATTTTGTTACCACCAATCGCTGCGTAACTGTTTGATGGTCAGTTTGAAGGATGACAAAGTATACGCCGTTGACAAAACGGCTGTCGGAGAGGTCGAGCGATACCTGCGCCTGATTTTCTACCAACGGTGCGGTCCAGACAGTTTTGCCTAACTGGTCGGTGACACTGAGTGAGGCATTTGCTCCCAACTGGTGGAAGTAGATGTTGACCTCGTCGCTGGCGGGGTTGGGGAAAATCTCCAACTCGGTGGATTCCGTCTCCGAGGAGTAGTCAGCCGACCGGTCTTGCAGATCGGAGGGCTGCGTGGTGCAGCTGATGCAACGGCCTACTGGGTCGCCGTGGTTGATGTGGGATGCCAGAGAGTTGTAACTGACGCACAGGGTAATGCCACTGTGACAGACTTGGATTTTGTTGCGGGCGCACTTCCAGAGTATGTTGTAATCGGCGAAGGGCAGCAGTTGACTGCAGTCCGGGATGCCGTCGTTGTTGTTGTCCAATGCGTCGTTGCCGTTGGGGCATATGTCACAGGCATTGCCTACGCCATCACAGTCACTGTCGGCCTGATCTGGGTTGGCTGTGGTGGGGCAGTTGTCGTCTGTGTTGCAAATGCCGTCAGAATCTGTATCGGTGCAGCCGTTGGAGGAACAATCGGGCGGCGACGTGAGGTGGTTGCTGACATTCACGCTACCTGTGTAGCCGTTGGCACCGCCGTTGACGGGGGCACCGCCGCCCCAGTAGTTGAACTTCGCCAGCAGCGGCGTGCCTGACTGTTGGATGGAGTTGCCGTTGGTCAGGAAGTTGTTGTTCACGATGGAGTGGCCAGTATGGGTACCGCCAGTGGTGATGCCAGTGGTGCAACCGGTGATTACATTGCATGAAATCAGGCTGTTAGCCGTGTTTCCGGTCAAGTTCAGGCCGATGCTTCGGTTGTTCAAAGTGCATTTTTTGACGGTCATCTTGTCTACCGAGCTGAGCAAATTCAAGCCCGTTCCGAAGGCAGCACCGCTGGCTTTGCTCAGGTTCAAATTGTCGAAAGTCAGGTTGGAACAGCCCGTGATGTAGGCGGCGAACTCCTGGACATTGGTCAAACCATCAGTGTCTTTGATCAAGATGTTGGCGGCGGGCGAGGCGTTTTCATCGCCGATGATCTTGTTGGCACACTCGAACAGGTACAGCCCGTAGCCCGCGTCTGGCCCGCCGAAAAGATTGTCGGAAGCGGTGATCGTGCCAGTAGTGACATTGCCAAAAACTAAGGCGATGTAGCAGTTGGTCACGTTGTTGTTCGTCACCGTCCAGTTGGCGTTGCCACCACAGCTAATGCCTCCAAATCGGTTTTGCGTTTGGCAGTTTTTGATGGTCATGTTGCCCGACGCGCTTTGGATGTTGATGCCCGAAGTGGTGCTAATGAAGGTGGGGTAACCCAGGTCAAGGTTGTCGAAGGTCAGGTTGGAACAGGCGGCGGTAGTGATGG
>JAYSUY010000199.1:0-5834 GCA_043718855.1 Saprospiraceae bacterium
TCGCCGGACTGCTGGCGGCCTTTATGAGTACCTACGCCGCCACTGTGAATGCCGCGCCTGCCTACCTCGTCAACGATATCTACCGGAAATACATCCAGCCTAACGCTCCTGAAAAACGCTATGTCAGCCTTTCGATTTGGGTGTCGGTGGCTATCGTCATCGTCGGCACTACGGTTGGTTTTTTTGTCAAATCGCTCAACGACGTGGTGCAGTGGATCGTGGCTGCACTCTACGGCGGCTACACCGCCGCCAACGTGCTAAAATGGTACTGGTGGCGCTTCAATTCGTGGGGCTTTTTCTGGGGCATGGCCAGCGGAATGATTGCTAGCGGTCTCGCTCCCTGGGTCATGCCCGATGCGATTCCGATTTATACCTTCCCGTTCATCCTCCTCGTGTCGCTGGTCGGCAGCATCGCGGGCAGTTTGCTCACCCCGCCCGACGACGACGAGGTGCTGAAAAAATTCTACCTGAAAGTGCGCCCTTGGGGTTTTTGGAAGCCGATTTATGAAAAGTTGAACGCCGAAACACCCGGCGGCATACAGCCCAACCGGGCCTTCGGGCGCGATATGCTGAACGTCGTCGTCGGCATGGTTTGGCAAATTTCGCTGACTGCGGTCGGTATTTTCTTGGTTATCCGGGCTTGGGACGAGTTCTTTGCCTGTCTGATTGTGATTGCCATCACGTCAGTCATTCTGAAAAAAAATTGGCTTGACAAATTGCAGGATGAGCCGACCTAGTACCCCGGAACTCCGTTCCGGGCGGGGCTTGGCCGACCAGTATACATTCCTGGTAAGAACTTAGCCCCGCCCATCCGTGTCCCATTGTTGCCTCGGTGGGCGGGGCTAAGTTTTTACCATTCCCGGAACTCCGTTCCGGCATACAACACAACAATGAAAAGACACCTCCTCCTCTGTATGGCCCTTTCCCTGACCGCCACTGCCGCGTTCGCGCAACTGAAAATCGCCGAAATCTTCGGCAGCCACATGGTTTTGCAGCAAAACGTGCAAACCCCCATCTGGGGCTGGGCGACGGCAGGCGACACCGTGCGGGTCGTATGCTCGTGGCTGCCCAGACAGTCGTTTTCCGCCCAAACCGATGCCGCAGGCAACTGGTCGGTGCGTGTATCGACCCCTGCGGGCAGCATGGCTCCCCAGCAAATTGAAGTGTCGAACGGTACCGAAAACCTTGTTTTTCGGGACGTACTCATCGGTGAGGTGTGGCTCTGCTCTGGTCAATCCAACATGGAATGGAGCATCAAAGACTCAGGCTACACACCCGCGCAAACAGGGGCGACAGATTACCCACACATCCGGCATTTCAAAGCAAATCAAGCAGTTAGCCTCGAACCGCAGGAGCATTTAGATGCGGGCGCATGGCAGGTATGCGACGATGAGACGGTGCGGCACTTCACGGCGGTGGGCTACTTTTTCGCCCGCGACTTGGCCGACAAGTACAAGGTGCCAGTGGGCTTGGTCAACAGTTCGTGGGGCGGCTCGCAGGTGGAAAGTTGGATCAGCGGCAGCGGCATGGCACAATCCGAACTGTTCAAAAACTACATGGCACGTTTCCCCAAAACTTGGGCCGAAGCGGATGCTGCGTCGTTGGCGAAGATCAAAAAATACATTTTCGGCAGCGACCGGCCCAATCCCAGTGTTGAGGAAGAGTCCGCTTACCTGCGCCCCGATTTTGAGGTGTCGGGCTGGAAAACCGTCAGCCCGACGCTGGCCTGGGATTGGCAGCACATCTGGGCGTTTCGCGGCAGCGGCTACATGGTTTTTGATTTTGAATTGACGGAAAAAGCCGCCACTTCGGATGCTGCCCTGAACCTCGGTCACGGCGATTTGCCAGCGGAGGCGTACATCAACGGGCGGCGCATCTGGGTAGGTCGAAATACGGGTGGCGTGGAAACCACCATCCCCGACTCGGCACTGAAAGTGGGCAAAAATCGTTTGGTTTTTAAACAAAAACTGGGCGATTCGCAAGGTTGGGTAGAAATGGGCCTGCGCGACAAACCCGAAAAATCTTACCTAAAAACCGTCGCTGGCAATATTCCACTGGGTGGAAACTGGCGGGTAATGCCCTCGTTTTCAGAGCCGATGTACTTCGTACATTCGAGCAACAATGTGGGTACGGCGATATTCAACTCGATGATTTATCCGCTGGTACGCTTCCCCATCAAAGGCGCGATTTGGTATCAGGGCGAGGCCAATGCAGGCCGGGCGCATCAGTATCGGCAGTCGTTCCCCCTCCTGATTCAGGACTGGCGGCGACTGTGGGGCGCGGATTTTCCCTTCCTTTTTGTGCAACTGGCCAACTGGGAAGCCGAACGTGGCACCTCGAACACGGGCAGCGAATGGGCGGAACTGCGCGAGGCACAAACGCTTGCCCTGCAATTGCCCAAAACCGGCATGGCAGTCGCATTGGACATCGGCGACTCGAAGGACATCCACCCTAAAAACAAGCACGACGTAGGCCGTCGGTTGGCCCGCGAAGCGATGCGGGAGGCTTACGGCGAAACCTTGCCGCCGGGCAGCCCGACCAAACCACAGGTTCAATTTTTGGAAAACCGGGTTGTGGTGTCGTTCCCCACCGAATGCGTTGTTAGAGACAAGTATGGCTACGTACATGGCTTCGAGTTGGCGGGCGAAGACCGGGTGTTTCACTACGCGAAAGCCGAAGTATCGGGCAGCGCGGTGATGGTGCAATCGGCTGCCGTATTGCGCCCGGTGGCGGTGCGCTACGCTTGGGCCGACGACCCCAACGATGTCAATTTGTTCACCGCCGAGGGCTTTCCCGTTGCGCCATTCCGGTCGGATGACTGGAAATGTAGGACGGAGGGGGTGCGGTTTGAGCACTGAAACGCTTCAAATCTCGTAGGTTTTTGAAACCTACAGGTTTAGCGTGGAGTATCTGTTCAATCTACTTTTTCAAGGACTAACTCATGTTACATACTGGCGAGAATGGAATACTGAAACTACCGCAACCGCCAATACCACCGACCACTTTTGTTAGTTATCGACTTTTACTCCAAACTGAACATGACCGCTACTTTCGGCAGTTGCGGTCCTTTCGGTGTTCCCATCCTGCCCTGGCGACGAGCGTTACTGCCAAGCCGCGCTGAGCTGTTGCCATTTTACCCAAAAAAATATACGCGATGTGGCGGGTGGGAGTGGCTGTGGCGCATTTCCCCGACAGGGAAAAACTACGCGGAGGAGGACAAGGCGGGGGGTTTAGAAATGCCCGTACCACAACGGGCGGGCCTTGCTTTTTTTGAGCCAATGAGTACGGCTATCCCTTCACTGTGTTAAATACATGAAGGAAGCGGACTTGCAGCAGGTGCTTTTCAGAGAAAGGCCGAGCCGCTTTTTTGAACATCAAGTTGTAGGCGTAAGCCACGGAAAAATTCTCAAAACCTACCCCAATCTCTGGTCGGTAATACCCACCTCGTTCCACCTGCTTGCCTTCCGTATCCTTTCCCACTTGAAAGCCAAACGTGCTGAGGTTCAGTACGATAGGCGCATTCACTTGAATTAAACTGAAAGACACATCGTGGACTGCTTGCTGGAGGTTGCGTGCGTAAGAGAAGGTAAAAGCGTTGAGGGCACTTGAGGTGCCCAAGGCTGAGCGTTTTTGTTTTTGAGACTTCGGGTCAAAATAATGCAGTCGGTAAGAAGATTGCATCATGGCAAAGGGAGAAAGGCTGATTCCCAGCCAAGTATGATGCCCCTGCCATGCGTTGAGACTCAAACTCCAGCCGTTTTTTTCTGGCCTGTAGCCAGCGGCTTTTAATTCAGGCAAATACGAAGCCGTCAAAACGCTGCGGGGTGCCACGTCGGCCAAAACCTTGTACCTGTCTCTTTTGGTATATATGCTGCATCGCGGGCAGACCTGGATGGCCGTATCAAAATCGCTCAAGATGCCCACGAATATTGGGTCGGTTTTCAGGTCGTCATCCCCCTTTTTTTTCAAATAGTCGTCGTGCATTTTGCCTGAAACGTAGCCTTTGGCACTATAAGCCGCCGCCTGCGCTTCTTGTGCTGTCAATTTTCCTGAAGTGATGAGGTCTTGTAGACCGGTCAAATTATGGGTCTTGCGAGCCCGTTTTCGAGCGGTATCGATTAGACTAAATTGTTGTTTCCTGCTGAGCGTGTCTTGTGCTGCTGAAAAAGCAGGAAGTAGAGCGCAACAAAGCAAGAGACTCAAAACATGGATTTTCATACTGAAAATGAATGGTTTGTGATGCTGCAAAGTGGCGTGGACTACATCGTCAGCCGACACTCGCCCTCGCCCCAGGCCACTTTCACCCTGCGGCCTTTCTGCATCCAAGTCACCAATTCTGCGCCCATCAGTTCGGCCCGCCAGCCCGTGAGCAGGGCTTGGTCGAAATCGTTGCTGGCCGCTTTGAGGCGGTTGAAATCGCCTTTGGGGAGCAGAAGCGCGGCACTGATTTCGTGGTCGATGCACTGTTTTTTCACGAAGTGGTAGAGCAGTTCCATCGTCCACTCGCGCTCCGCGTCGTCGGGCGCAGGGCGGGGGATGGAGTCGATGAAGGCTTTTTCTTCGTCGGTGGCCTTCGTTTTCCAGAGGGTTTGCCACTCTTCGTGGTAGCGGCGCCACACGGCTTCGGGCAGGGTGCGGTTGGAGCGGAAGGCGTTCTGGCCGTCCTTTATGGCCCGCACGATGGTGCTGATGTGGCGCACTTGCAGGGTGGTCTCCTTCGGGAGGTTGAGGGCGGCGGCCTTCTCGCGCCGCCAAGTGTAGAGCCGCACGAGGAAGACTTTTTCCCGGAAATCGAGGTTGTGGACGTAGTCGCTGGCGAGCACCTCCTTGTTGGGATCAACGACGTAGAAATCGGCGGATTCCCACTTGCGGTTTTCCTCGCGCTGCCACGACTCACGCTTTTTTCGGGCGAGTTTTTTCATCAGTTTTTCGTGCAGCGCAGGCAGGTATTTCACATCCTCCACCGCGTAGTCGAGCGCCTTCGGTTCGATGGGGCGGGCTTCCCAGTCGGCCACCGTGTGGCTCTTGGCGAGGGTGATGCTGAGTTCTTTTTCCACGATTTTGCCAAAGCCCGCGGGGTAGTTGTAGCCCACAAAACCTGCCGCAATCTGCGTATCGAAGGTGTTGACGGGTACCGTGCCGTACAGGATGTTGAGCAGGCGGTAGTCGTTGTCGCCTGCGTGGGTGATCTTCAGCACCTCTGGGTCGGCGAGGATGGCGAGGAAGCGACTGAGGTCGTTAATGCGCAGCGTATCAATGAGATAGATGTCTTTTTCTGCCACCACTTGGATGAGGCAAAGTACGGCGATGTAGGTCTTTTCGCCTACAAATTCGGTGTCGAAACCAATCCAGGGGTGGGTGGAGAGTGCGTCCATCACGCGGTCGAAGTCGTGTTGTCTTTCGAGGAAGTGTACCTTGTAATCCATGCGGCGAAGGTACAAACCGAGCGAGAAAAACCATGTTTGGCTAAACATTGCCGTAGATTTAAGATTCTTTTACCTGCGTGTGCAAAAGAATGCCCGCACAACATCGTTTCCTTTGCCTCGCCAAATCACCACCTCCACAGCATCACCACATCCACAGTATTGATGAAAAAACTGCTCTACGGCATCCTCATTTTTGTTGCCCTCCTCATCGCCGCGCTCGTCGCCATCCCTTATTTTTTCAAGGACGAAATCATCGCGCAGGTCAAAACTGCCGCCAACGAAAGCCTCACGGCGAAGTTGGATTTTAAAGACGTGGACATCTCGGTGTTCCGGCATTTCCCCAAACTCTCCGTGGGTCTCGAAGGGCTGGAAGTCACCAACGGCCCCGGCCCTTTCGAGGGCGTGAAA
>JAYSUY010000200.1:0-2144 GCA_043718855.1 Saprospiraceae bacterium
CACCAACGGCCAAGTGCGCTACGAAGGCGAGCGGTTTGTGGAAAAAGAAGGCCGCGACTCCTTTCTGCTCACCCCAGCCGAACTAACCCAACTGCGCAGCAAAGTCACGGCTGTCAACCTTTGGCAATATCCCGACCGCATCCAGTCGGACATCATGGACGCGCCCTCGGCTACGCTCATGGCCTACGACGGCACGCGCAGCAAAAGCGTCAGCGGCTCCATCGACCGCCCAGCCGCCCTGCTCGAACTCGAAAATATGCTGAAAGACCTCGCCGAGGCGCATGGCCTCCAAGTGCGGCGCGGCGTGAATCCCAACGCCGTACCCGAAGCCACCAAAAAAGAACTGATCGTGAAACTCCGGCCCGAACTCAACGCGGGCAACTGGATCGGCCAGTTCAGCGACATCCGCCTCCGATTGGTGCGGCGCATCTCTGCTGAAAACATCTGGGTCGTGGCCTACGACTCGAAAGAAATCGAGGAACAATCCATCATCGAATTACTCAAAAACACCGACGGGGCCGTAGAAGTGCAGGTCAACGTGAAAGTACAGGAGCGGCACTAACGGTGGCACGGCGTTTACGGCGTCGGGATGAGGCCATTTATGGCCGAATGTCATGCAAGCTCATCGCCGTAAACGGCTCTTGTACCGACGGCGTAAACGCAGTGCTACCGTTCAACGTGAAAGTACAGGAGCGGCACTAACGGTGCCGCTTGATGCTCCATTAGTCACCCCGGTCACGGGAAGTTCAATGATAAAGTCCGTCCCCTTATCCTCCCGCGTCACAAAGCGGATGGTGCCATCGTGACCCTCGATGATTTTGCGGCAGATGGCAAGGCCAAGACCCGAACCAGAAGTTTTGGTCGTGAAATTCGGCTCGAATACCCGGCCCTGAATCTCTGCTGGTATGCCGCCGCCGTTGTCACTGATTTGTACTGTCGCTATCTCGCCATGCCGCACCAGACTGACTTGGATTTTGCCCTGCCGATCAGATGGAATCGCTTGAGTAGCGTTGATAACCAAGTTGTTGAGTACCCGGATGAGGTGATTTTTGTCCGCAGCAATCGTAATTTGCTCATTGGGCAGGCTTAGTTCAAAATCCAAGTGCCGCTGCTCACTGAACAGGTCGAACACACTCTCCACCGCATCGTTGAGCACCATCGGGTTGCGCTCGCGGATTTCGATGTTGGCAAACATCGAGAACTCCGAAGCGATTTGCGCGAGCGAATCAATCTGTTCGATGAGCCGCGTGATGGCCTTGCGCAGGAAAGCCGCCGCTTGCTCCGGGTTGTTCGACACCCGCTCCAACTGCTGCATCGAAAGCTTCATCGTCGTCAGTGGGTTCTTGATGTCGTGTGCCACCTGCCGCGCCATTTCGCGCCACGCCCCCTCCCGTTCGAGTTTCACCATCTTCACCTTCGAACTCGCCAGTTCCACCACTTTTAGGTTGTAGCGGTCAATCAGTTCGCTGATTTCGTCCTGTGCGTCGCCCGCGTACTCCAACTTCTCGTTGTTGTCGAGTTGCAACTGCTGGATTTTTTCCGACACCAAGCGCAGCGGCTTGATGATGGAATTTGCCAGTAAATACGACACCCCGAAAGCCGTCAGCAGCAGGAAAACGTAGAGGCTCGCCAGCATACCAAGGAAGTCAGACACCCCCGCGTCCGTCCGCCGCATACCCGCATCGTAGGGTATGCCCAAAAAGCCGAGCAGCCGGTTTTGCCCGTCGCGCAGCGGTACATACTTCGTGGCGAAGGCCAGCCCCGCCAATTTTTCTGTTTGTGAAAAAGCAGGCAAAGCCCCGTTTTTGAGCGAAAACAAGGCCGATGCGTTCATTTTTTCTGCCAAAACGCCCGCCTGACGCAAGTCTGGCTGGGTCGTGAACATCAGGTCGCCCACGGGCGAGTAGAGGTTGGCATCCATGGCAAAACTGCCCGCCAGCACCGCCAGCGACCTGGGCAAGGTGCGGCGCAGACTGTCGGCACTCAGCGACGAACCCAGCACCTGCGCCCGCAGCGTAGCCGCCACCGCCTCCGTGCGAGCGTCCAAATTGGCCTGCTCATTGTCTTCTGCGGAGCGGCTGAAATGCCGGTAGGTCAGCAGACTGATCACAAAAAACGCCCCCGCGATGAGCGCCACCGTCCAG
>JAYSUY010000003.1:0-6908 GCA_043718855.1 Saprospiraceae bacterium
GTATATGGCTTCAACTCCTGATCCTGTAAAAACCCCACATTTAACATTGAAGGTGTAACCGGGGATTTGGTATGCAACTGTCCCTCGATTATCTTCCTCTGCTGAGTAAAAGAGCCCTGCTCCGCCAACATAAGCCCCCTGTGTTCCCAAATCATTTGGGTCAATGTAGGTTGTTTCAGCAGACGGGTCATCCAAATCAAACGCTCGCAAGAAAAGTGGAAACGCCTCCACAGGCGCTGTGCTGAATGTGATCACTGCCCGGACGACATCTTTGGCGGCGGTGACGCTGCCATTCACATATTTGCCTTCCGGGAACACCCGCTTGGTCGGCACACTTAAACCGCTGATCTCGTCCAGCGTGTTGCTGTTGTTTTTGCCGTCGCCTGTGTAACCATTTTCTATGCCTTGCCAATCTATCGAACTGATCCCGATGACAGTCAAAGAGACATAATCGTTTTGCGGGCAGTTGGTGCTTTCATCTCCAGAAGCCTGTGCTTTCAGCTTGGTCTGTTGAGGAGAAGTGTGGCCCGATGTCCCTTCAGCCCAAATAAACCCTTCAAACAAGTCATCACCTACGGGTTCGAGCATCAATTCATCACCGAGATAATAGGAACCGCCAGCCTTATCGTTGGAAAGCCAAAACTTGAGTCCATCTGCATTTGACCCGCTGAGCAAATCTATGATCGCTTTGGGCTCGAGCGGTCCGCGATCTTCTGAACCGGGGCCAAACGCAGGCAAGGCAACCTTCATGGACACCTTTACTTTTACCAATTCATCGTCTCCGCCGTCCACCATATCGTCACTGGAATCAAAACTGTTGTCACAGTCGTCGTTGTCAATATTGACCATTGTCTGTGCGCCGGGTATTTTCTCTTGGCTTTCGGGTATCAATTGGTCGGCAGCATTGGGGTTGAGGAGCAAAAACCGAGGCTTGTAGATGGATATGTTGATCGTGTAAACATAAACGGTCACATAGTCAACCTCGTAGTTGCCATTGGGGAGCGATATCGTCACCGAATAAATACGGGATTCGGTCAAGCCAGATACGATGGGGTTGGGCTTGGCAGGATCATCCAATCCTGCGGCAGGTGACCACTTGTAGCAACAGCCCGTACATGGCGTTTTAGGGCCGATTTGGGTTGTCCCGCCGGGGCAAATCAACTTGTCCTCTCCGGCCTGCCCTTGTGCCGCGCAGAAGTAGGGAAGGAGAACAAAAAAGGCAAAAAGGTGAAAAATTGGCTTCATAAGTGCTGGCGCGTTATCTTGTTGCGTGGCACTCAACAGCCTGTTTTAGGAAAAACACGATGCTGAGGAATGATGCCACAAAGATAATCACCACTTTTGCGCACTTATCCAACCAAAACCTGCACAAATCCGCAGGATTCCTTCATTTATTCGCAGCATTTCCGCACCATGACAAACATCTCCGACCAAGTACGCGAAAACATCAAACGCGCCCGCGAGTACCGGGGCATATCGCCAGAACAGATGGCGACTCACCTCGACATTGCTGCCAGAACCTATCTCGATTTCGAGAGCGGCAAAACCAAAATGGAACTGGAGCGGCTGCAAAAAGTGGCCGAAAAATTAGAGATGAGCACCGAGCAACTCATGACCCTGCACGAGCACAACACGTTCAACACCCTGAACAACAAGATCGGCCAGTGCTTCATGGCCACTACCAACACCAACGTGTACGTCCTTGACCGCGAAGTGTACGAGCAACACATCGCCGACCTCCGCCGAGAGGCGGACCTGTGGAGGTCAGAGTATGCTCAACTGAAAGAGGAGCGGGCGAAGGACAGGCAACAAATTGCGGAACTGCTTCGGGAGGTAGAGCGATTAAGGGTAGGCCAGTAGTTTTTGGCTTTGTGTGCGCCTTGTGACCTCAAAGTGATGGATATTTGCCCTGCGCAGACCCTCTCGGCAGCAATAAATATTCTCACCACATAACTTTCGCTAGGTCACAAGCCTTCTGCGAAGCAGAAAAATTAAGACATGAGCAAACTACTCCTCGCAGCACTCCTGCTTTTTTCATTAGAAACCATTGGGCAAACTGCCATTTGGAAAAACATCACCATCACACCCACCGTCCCGAAGCCGGGCGAAACCGTCACCATCGAGTACGACTGGCTCAACAGTCCGCTGCGCAACGCTTCGGAAATCGAACTCGTGGTAGCCACTCTGACCGATAAAAACCCTGAAACACAGGGTATTGCGCTCAGTAACGTCACGGGCCGCTTGGTTGGCACCTTCACCATACCCGCTACAGCACAGGCCATGGCACTCGGCTTCCACTCCGGCGAGCGCTGGGACAACCAGCACGGCGAGGGCTACTTCGTGTCACTGTACGGGGCTGACGGGAAGGTTTTACCTGAAAACCGCGCGGCCCAAGCGGTGCTTTTCGTCACGAACGGTGCGGCCTTATTTGATCTCTCGCCCAAGCCAGTGGTGGCCAACGAGTGGCTCGATGAATCCTTCCGCCAGCAGCCTGCGCTGCGCCCCAAGTACCTGACCAACTATATCTCCAACCTCACCCGCATCAAGCGCGGCGACGCGGGCAAGCCCGAGGCCCTCGCGCTGCTCGCCGAGTTGGAGGCTGCCCCATCGGCTTCTGAAAAAGACCTGCTGACCGCTGTGCGCCAGTATGAATTCCTGCAAGCGATGGACAAGTCCAATGCGCTGAAAGAGAAAATTCGGGCGACCTTCCCAAAGGGCATATTTGTGCAGCAGGAGAAGCGTGGAGTGGTGGCGAATCAAGTGGACTTGGCTACCCGCGAGACGATGATTGAGGAATTTGCCAAAGAATTTCCGCCCCAAAACGAAGCCGACCGCCGGAACATTGACATGCTGCGCTCCACACTGGCGCTGAAATGGTTTGAGACCAAGGAGATGGAAAAATTTCGCTGGCAAGCGGCCACCCTCACGCCAAGCGCCCGCGCCAGCCTGTACAACAACGTAGGTTGGACGTTGGGTGAAAAAGATGAAGAACTCGGCTGGGCGCGGATGCTCTCGCAGGAAGCCACCGAGTGGGCGCGGATGGAAGTAACCGCCGCTTCGCAGCCCAAGCCCGGCAACCTGACCCAAAAACAATGGCTCGAAGAGCGAAAATTCCAGTACGCCACCTATGCCGATACCTACGCTTACCTGCTGGACAAAACTAACGAGCCGGCCCCAGCCGCTGAACTGCAAGCCAAAGCCGTCGAAATCACTGAGGGCAAAAACGAGGAGATGAACGAGCGGCTTTGCCTCTACCTCGAACGCGCCAACGCGCCCGATTTCCGTGCCCGGCTTGAAATCTTCTTGGCGCAGGGCCACGCTTCGGCCAAGATGAAGGAGCAGTTCAAGCGCGTTTTTTTGGCGAGTAACAACAATGAAAAAGCCTACACGGACTACGCTTCGGGTTTGGAAAAAAAGGCCAAAGCAAACAAGATCAAGGAGTTGAAAGAAGCCATGATCGAATTGCCTGCTCCAGCGTTCAGCCTTGTGAACTTGAAAGGCGAGACTGTGAGCCTCGAAGCCTTGCGCGGCAAAGTGGTGATTGTAGATTTTTGGGCTACTTGGTGCGGCCCCTGCAAAGCATCGTTTCCGGGTATGCAAATGGCCCAGGCCAACTACAAAAACGACCCCAACGTGGCCTTCGTTTTTGTGGACAGTTGGGAGCGGCTACCCCTCGACCAGAAGGCCAAGGCCGCTGGGGATTTCATCGCCAGCAAAAGTTACGACTTCAATGTGCTGATGGACTTGGACGACCGCGTGGTATCTGCCTTCGGTGTATCGGGCATTCCCACCAAGTTTATTTTGGATAAAACCGGCACCATCCGCTTCAAAGCCGTTGGCTACAACGGCAGCCCAGAGGGGCTTGTAGAAGAATTGAGTGCTATGATCGAACTGGCTAAGGGATAATCGCTATGCCGACAACAGATTTTTTTCGCAGGATTCGTGCCGCTTGGCACCCCGATGAGTTTCATGGCTGGGGCATCAAGCGGCGCTACTTCGAGGGCTGGTATTTTAAAATTGTATCAGCCGACGAGCAGCATGCGCTGGCCTTCATTCCCGGCCTCTCGGTGGGGGAAAATGGCGAGAGCCACGCTTTCATTCAGGTGATGGACGGCAAGGCTTGCCAAGCCCACTATTTTCGTTTCGACAGCAGCGAGTTTCAGCCCTCCGACTCAAAATTTGAACTGCGCCTAGGCAACAACTTCTTCTCCGCCCACTCCATGCAACTCAATTTACCCGGTTTTCAGGGTGAAATCAAGTTTAAAAACCCCGTGACTTGGCCCAAGATGTTGGGTGCGCCGGGCATCATGGGGTGGTACGGTTTTGTGCCGTTCATGGAGTGCAATCATGGTGTGGTGAGTATGCAGCATGGGCTGGAGGGGGGGCTTATGCGCTCACCTTCTCACGTCTCACCTTCTCATGTCTCTTTTTCTGGAGGCAAGGGTTACATCGAAAAAGACTGGGGCCGCTCCTTCCCCCAAGCCTACGTTTGGATGCAAACCAATCATTTCAGCAGCAGTGACCGCGCTTCGCTGTTGGCTTCGGTGGCCCATATACCCTGGCTGCGCAGCCATTTTATCGGCTTCATCAGTGGTTTTTGGCTTGACGGGCGGCTGTATCGCTTCGCCACTTACACGGGGGCCAAGAAGCACTTGGAGATCGGCGAAAACACGGTGACGCTCATCTTCCAAAATCGCCACGAGGAGTTACGACTGCTCGCTACGCAAGCGGCTGGCACCGCGCTGGTGTCGCCATTGCAGGGGGAAATGACCGGTAAAATCAACGAGAGCCTGCAAGCCACCGTTCAGGTGGAATTGCTGCTGGGCGGCCAGCGGGTGTTTGAGGACACGGGGCGAAATGCTGGGCTAGAGTTGGCAGGGGAAGTGGATGTGTTGACACGGTAGGATGGATAAACCTGGTAGGTTTAAGGCAGATCATGGACGGACCATTTTCAATCCAATTCTATCTCCAACTTAGCCCGATAAATCCCCCCGTCCACGCGGCCATTGACGAGGCTGTACCGATTTGGGTAGATCAAATCCAACTGTCGCTGTACGTTTTTTAGGCCGATACCACTGCTGCCAACGGCAGCAGGAGTTTCTTTTTCACTGCCCACTGTATTTTCTACAATGAAGGTCAAGTGCTTGTCTTTCAAGGACAACGAGATGTGGATTTCGACTTTCCCGGTGGTGCTGTGTGCGCCGTGCTTGAAACTGTTTTCGACAAATGGCAACATCATCAACGGAGCCACCTGCGCGTGCAACTGGTCGAGGTCTTCCTCGTAAACCACATTGAGCCGGTCGTTGTAGCGCAATTTTTCCAACTCAATGTAGTCCTGTATTACCTTGGCTTCATCGACCAGCGAGATTTGGTGCGCCCGACAGTCGTACAGCACGAACCGCATGATTTTGGAGAGCATCATGATCGCGCCAGAGGTTTTTTCTGACTGCTTGCGGGCCAGCACATAGAGGTTGTTCAGCGTGTTGAACAGGAAGTGCGGGTTGGTTTGGGTACGGAGAAAGTTGAGTTCCGACTGGAGTTTTTCCTGGATCAACTGCTCTTCGAATTCCTGGCTTTTGTACCGCATCTTGATCATCTTGATGATCGTAGCGGAGGTGATGGTGATGTACAAATCGAACACCGCCAGAATCATTCCTATCGGCTCAAAATACCCACTATTGTAGTGTTCGTAGGTGATAAAATACCAATTTACGCTAACGCGGTAGAGAATCGTGGCGACCACAAACGAGAGCAGGGTCATGGATACCAGCGTCTTGAATTTGCTTCGATCCAAGTAAAGCGGAATGATCTGATAAAATATAAAGTAGGTCTGTAGCAACTTGGCTGGCAAGGAAAAGGCTTCCCGCTTCATCAAATGCCACCAGTTGTCTAAGACAATGGGCTTGTTCTCCATGACACACGCCAGTAGTCCATTCAGTGCCAAATAAACCGACCAAAACAGGATGTGATAGCCAATGCGGGTGTACTTTTTATTCATCATGTTGTCTAGTTCTTTCTTGTAATGAAATGGGGGTGTGTTGTTTTGGCCGCACAATGTAGCGTGAAACAATGTGTTTTCAAAATATCGAACGATAAAATGACAAAACTCTTGAAGTTTATCCTTGCCAGGCTACTCGCTCAAACTCAGGTGCTAAACTCAGTGTGTATAGCGAGCGGTCGCGCAACCGAATTTCTTTGATCGGCATCTCGACCCCGTCTGCTGTACAATGTTTGACAAAAGCGGGGAAGCCCACGAGGTAAATTTTCACCGTTGAGTAAGTTGGCTCAAAATTGCCCTCTTGTCGCTGGCGCAGCGTAAAGTCTCCGTTTTTACCCTCCGTTTCAAAAATTTTAAGGCTGAACTCGCCCTCCCGGTAGCCATATCCTTCGCCAGCATCTTCGTACAAGTGGCTGGTTTCCAATCCGTTTTTATAGTAAACGTAAAGCGTTAGTTCATTCACTGGCGATTCATTGGTCCACTGGCGTACTGGATAAACCGGCATCACGGCTCCCTCGCGAACAAAAAACGGAATCTGGTCGGGTAACACGTTCACATACACCTCGCCCGCACCTGGCTGCCCCGTCCAGAAATAATACCAATTGCCCTTCGGCAGCAGCACTCCTTGCCGCTGCACTTTTGGTTGCACTACGGGACTCACCAGCAGGTGTTCGCCGAAGAGAAAATCTCGCTCATGATCCCAGTAGCGCGGCTCGTTGGGGTCGGCAAAAGCCAAGTGCCGCAACACCGGCGAGCCGTCCAAAGTGTTGATCCACATGGCTGTGTACAGCGAGGGCAGCATACAGTAGCGCAGTTCGATGGCTTTTTTGGCAAGCGGAGTCCATTTTTCACCGAAGGACCAAGGCTCCTGTGTAGCCCCCCCCAGCCCCCCCGTAGGAGGGGAGGAGGC